>JAWVGK010000376.1:0-3543 GCA_033855155.1 Solirubrobacteraceae bacterium
GCGAGCCGCTGTCGCCGCCTGCGCCGCGCGAGCCGCCGGGCGATCCGCTGTCGAGCACGATCGTCTCGTCGTGCTCGGAGCTGATCGCGAGCTCGTCCTCGGCGAGGATCATCCCGTCGGAGGAGACGCCGCGCAGCTTTGCCCGCTTGAGCTTCTTGCCATCGGGCATGATCGCCCCGGGGCGCGCGACGGCGACCGTCTGACCGGCGGTCACGTTGGGTGCCCCGCAGACGATCTGCGTCCGCACGCCGTCGGCGATCTGCACCGTGCAGACCGTCAGGCGATCGGCGTCGGGATGCGGCGCGGTCTCGAGCACGCGCCCGACGACGAACGCGTCGAGGTTGCCGACGCCGTGCGCGAGGACGCGGTCGACCTCGGTGCCGGTCATCGCCAGGCGCTCGCCGAGCTCGCGGGCGCCAAGGCCCGGATCGCAGTACTCCGACAGCCACTCCAGCGGCGCCCTCATCCGAACTGCTCCAGGAAGCGCACGTCGTTGTCGTAGAGCAGGCGCAGGTCGGGGACGGCGTGCCTGAGCATCGCGATCCGCTCGATGCCCATGCCGAAGGCGAAGCCCTGCACGCGCTCGGGGTCATAGCCGTGCTCGGCGACGTAGGCGAAGACGTTGGGATCCATCATCCCGGCGCCGAGGATCTCCAGCCACCGCGTGCCCTTGCAGATCGGGCAGCGCGAGCCGTCGCGCACGAAGCCGCCCTTGCAGTTGAAGCACGACACGTCGACCTCGACCGACGGCTCGGTGAAGGGGAAGAAGTGCGGGCGCAGGCGCACGTCGCGGTCGGGGCCGAAGATCGCGCGCGCGAACGCCAGCAGCGTGCCCTTGAGGTCGGCGAGCGTGACGTCCTCGTCGACGGCCAGCCCCTCGATCTGGTGAAACTGCGGCGTGTGCGTCGCGTCGGAGTCCGGCCGGTAGACCCGGCCGGGAACGATGACGTACAGCGGCGGCGGGTCGGCCTCCATCGCGCGGATCTGCATCGGCGACGTGTGCGTGCGCAGCAGGACGTCCGATCGGTAACCGAGCGCGAGCGAAGCGAGCGGGGCATCCGGCCCCGCGTCTTGAGAGTGCCCAGTGGCCTCCGGCCGCTGGACGTAGAACGTGTCCGAGGCGCCGCGGGCGGGGTGTGTCGGCAGGAAGTTCAGCGCGTCGAAGTTGTAGTAGACGGTCTCGACCTCGGGGCCCTCGACGATCCGAAAGCCCAGGCCGAGGAAGACGTCCTCGATCTCGCGCCGCGTCGCCGTCAGCAGGTGCAGGCGCCCGACCGGCTGCGGCGGTGAGCCGGGCAGCGTGACGTCGACGGCGTCGGCGCGCAGGCGGCGCTCGAGCTCGCCGCCGGCGAGCTGGCGCTCGCGCTCGTCGATCAGCGTCTCGATCGACTGCCGCGCGACGTTGGCCGCCTTGCCGGTCGGCCCGCGCTCCTGCGCCGGCAGCGACCCGATCGCGCGCAGCATGTTCGGCAGCTCGGCCTTGCGCCCGACGAAGCGCACGCGCAGCTGCTCGAGCTCGGCGCTCGAGCGCGCGCCCGCGATCGCCGCCTCGGCGTGCGCGCGCAGCTCCGCGATCCGCTCGATCATGCGACCTGCCTCCCCCGCGCCAGGGGGTGTGTCGGGATGTGTCCCCTGGAGGCACTCAACCCGACACACCCCCCCGCGTCAGCTCGTACAGCGCGATCGTCGCGGCCATCGCGGCGTTCAGCGAGTCGCCGGCGATCGGGATCCGGGCGATCCGCTCGCAGGCGCCCGACACCTCCGCCGGCAGGCCGCCGCGCTCGGCGCCGACGACGATCGTCGTGTCGCCGCCGGCGGGGCCGGCGAGCGGCGCCCCCGCGCCGGCGACGAGCGCGATCCGCTCGCCCGGCAGCTCGCCGACGCCCTGCGTGCGCGCGACGGGCACCTCGAAGATCGCGCCCATCGACGCGCGCACGGCCTTCGGCCCGAACGGGTCGGCGCAGTCGGGCCCGAGCACGACGCAGCTGGCGCCGAACGCCCGCGCCGAGCGCACGATCGTGCCGACGTTGCCGGGGTCCGCGACGCCGTGCAGGTAGACGCACAGCGGGCCCGCCGGCCGCGCCCAGCGCGCCTCGTAGACGCCGATCGTGCGCGCCCCCGAGGCCAGGCCGCTGACGGTGTCGAGCAGCTGCTGCCCGACCTGCTCGCCGTCGAGGCCGCTGCCGGCGCCGGCCAGCAGGTGCACCGGCGCCCATCCCGCCCGCCGCGCGGCCGCGACGAGATCCTCGCCCTCGGCGACGAAGCGCCCGCGCTCGTCGCGCTCGCGCCGGCGCGCGAGCTTGCGGATCTCCTTGAGCTTGTCGTTGTGGGTGCTGGTGATGATCATGGGCGTCCAACGAAAAAGGGCGCCGTCCTGGAAAGGAAGCGGCGCCCGGGAGGTGGTCTTGTCGGCTGGTTGCGGTCAGGCAGCCGACGCCTCGCGGGCGGCGTCGACAAATCGGGAGAACGTCTCGGGGTCGCGCACGGCGATGTCGGCGAGGACCTTGCGGTCCAGCTCGATGCCGGCGACCTGGAGGCCGTGGATGAAGGTGGCGTACGTCATGCCGTTCTGGCGCGCGGCGGCGTTGATGCGGGTGATCCACAGACGCCGGAAGTCGCGCTTGCGGTTGCGCCGGTCGCGGTACGCGTAGGCGTCCGCCTTCATCAGCGCTTCCTTGGCCCGCTTGTAGTTCGAGTTCGCCTCGCCGCGGAAGCCCTTCGTCCGCTCGAGTGTCGCGCGGCGCTTCTTGCGGGCGTGGACGGAGCGCTTTACGCGGGTCATCTGCCCTTCGTCCCCAGCAGCTTCTTGACGCGCGGAGCATCGTGGTCGTTGAGAATCATCGGCCGGCTCATGGCGGTCTTCTTCTTCGGCGACTTCTTCTCGAGGATGTGGCTGGAGAAGGGGTGGCGCGCCTTGACCTTGCCGTTGGCGGTCAGCTTGAAGCGCTTCTTGGCGCCGGAATGTGTCTTCATCTTGGGCATGGCGAGGGCGTCAGTATGACAGACGACCGACCGCATCCGGCTGCCGGTGGCCAGGCGAGCGCCCGGCCGGACGTCAGCCTGCCGGCGCCTGCGCGTCGGTCGGCTTGGCGGCGGCGGGCTTCGGCGCGTCGCCGTTGGACGTCGCCGCGGGAGCGGCGACGGGCTCGGCCGCGGGCGCGGGCGCGACGGCGACAGCCGCGTCGGCGTCGCTGCTGTCGGCGGGCGGCCGCGGGGGGCGCGGCGCGAGCGCGTCGCCGCCGTCGCCGCCGAGCGCGCCGGAGCTCGCCGCGGCGGGTGCCGGCGCGTCGTCCGCCCCCGCGGCCGCCTCGGCATGGGCGTCGATCTCGCCGCTCAGGACCGCCTTGGACGGCCCGAGCATCATCGTCATGTTGCGGCCGTCCTGCAGCGGGCGCTGCTCGACGGTCGCGAGCTCCGCGAGCTCCTCGGCCAGGCGGTCGAGGATCATCACGCCGCGCTCGGGGTGCGTGACCTCGCGCCCGCGGAACATGATCGTGATCTTGACCTTGTCCTTGTGGCGCAGGAAGCGCTCGACGTGGCCCT
>JAWVGK010000377.1:0-8059 GCA_033855155.1 Solirubrobacteraceae bacterium
CGCGCGTAAGCGAGCACCTTGGCTACTGGTCGGCTACGCCGCGCTGTGGCACCCGGGCGGGGCCGTAGAGCGCGTTGGCCGACTCGCCGTAGGCCGGAACACGGGTGTGCTCGTATGCGAAGTTCAGCGCGACCCGACGCGCGGATCGGTCGTCGAGCGGTGCGACGCGATGCAGGCAGCGATCGGCCCGCAGGAGGTACGCGTCGTCGGCCGCGTGATGCGCGCGCTCGACCATCCCCTGCGCGTGTGCGTGCGCGACCGCGGCCGCCGCGGGGCCGCGTCGGTCGTGTCCAAGGCGCGCGCAGACGCTGTCCCACTCGGCGATGTACTCAAGCATGCCGCCGCAGCCGGCATCGGGAGCTTCAAGCACCACCACCAGAGCGTACGCCGGGTCATCCAGATGCCAGCCGTGCGTCGCTCCGTCGGACAGTAGGAAGTTGCAGACCATCAGCTCCTCCGGATGCCCGCAGCAGTACACAGGCGCGGCCGCCAACGACGAGACCACTCGCACGAGCTCGAAATGGACGTAGAGCATCGCCAGGGCTGGCGACTCGCGGGCGAGTTGCGTCGCACCGAGCACACTCATCACGCGCGGCGTCTCGGGCCCGGGCATCACGAAGTCCCGCGACCGAGCCGACGGCTCGAGCCTGCGGACCTCGTCGCGGACGATCGCCATCGCCTCGCGGCTGAGCAGACCAGGCAGCCTGACGTATCCCTCCGAACAGAAGATCGCCCGCAGCTCGTCAAGGCGCGCCGGATCGTCGTAGGCGCTGTCGACCGGGCCGTCGATCAACGCTCGAAATGGCGCTGCGGCCTCCACCGCGCAAGGCTCGATCCCGGGGGTCTCGGGCGGCGGGCTCATGCGTGGTCCACCAACCGCCGCGTCGCCGCCCGCACGATCGCCAGGCTTCGGGCCGCCGGCACGTTGCCCGGCGTCTGGATCAGCGACGAAGCGACCCGCGTGCCGCGCCGCGGGATCGCGCGACGCACGCAACTCGTGCGCGGCTGCACCCGCGCCAGAGCACAGATCCACGCGACGTCGAAGACTGAAAGCCCAACGACACCCTCGCCAGTCACTTGATGACCTCCATCGAGCATTCCTTCAAGCCGCCGTGCAGGACCCGCCCACAGCCGGCGCCAGCCAAGCCCGGACGCATGCGGCCCGGGGTCGACTGCCGTCAGAGCTCACGCGGGACGCGGCTCTCGATCGCGCTGCGGCCACAGGAAATCACCCTCGTGCATCGAGGGAGCGCATCGTACGCCACCCGAGCACAGCCGATGCGCCGCCGAGCGTCGCGTCAGCCGAATGCCGCGCGCAGCGGCTCGATCGCCGCCGGCGGGTCGCCGGCGGCGAGCATGAGATCGAGCTGGCGCAGCGCGGACCGGCGCTGCTGGGCGTCGGCGCGAGCGCCGGCCGCGCCGTAGAGCCTGCCCGCGTCCTTCAGCGAGCGCTTGGCGCCCTTGAGCAGGTGCTCGTGCAGCGCGCACTCGGCGAGCGTCAGCTGCGCCCACACGTCGCCGTCGTACGCGCCCTGGCGCTCGACCGCGAAGCGCACGACCGGCAGCAGCTCCGCCGCGCGCCGCAAATCCTGCTTCGGGCCGCCGAGATGCTGTCCGCGCAGGCGCAGCAGCGCGATCGCGTTGATGCCCGGATAGAAGTCCGTCGGGTCGCCGCGAAAACCCTCGTCGTAGGCGTCGATCGCGGCCGCCAGGTCGGTCGCGGCCGGCGTCCGGGCGCCGTCGAGCGCATCCTTGACGCGCTGCTTGTGGATCGAGCCGAGCAGGCCGTAGGTCTCGCCCGACGGCCCGTGCACGTCGATCACCGCCGTGACGCGCTTCTGCGCCTCCTTCAGGCGCGCCGTCGCGCTGCCCGCCCCGGCCGAGCGGATCAGCGCGTGCGCGTACTGCTCTTGCAGGCGGCGGCGCTGATGCTGGGTGTCGGCCCGCGCCAGCGGGGCCAGCGCCTTGCGCGCGCGCTCGTGCTCGTCGAGCGCGTTCAGCGCGTAGCCGGCCTGCTCGACGAGCGTCGCGGCGGTCGCCGGATCGAGCGCGAGCGCGTTGATCTTCGCGACGAGCCCGTCGAGCTCGCTCGGACGGCGGCGGTCGACGGCGAGCGTGATCTCGGCGAGCAGCTCGCCGGGCGCCGGCAGCGCCGCGGTCGGCACCCGCGCCGCGGGCAGCTGCACCTCGGCGAGCGATCCGAAGCTCGCGAACACCGGGCTGTCGTCCGCCCGCCGGTCGACCTGCGCGAACACCTTGCGCAGGTGCGCGACGGCCTCGACGAGGTCGGCCTCGCGAAACGCACGCGCGCCGCGCCGGTAGCCGTGCACGGGGATGCGGGCGACGTCGAACGGGTTGCGCACCCAGTCGGGCGCGATCAGGATCGTCCCTGACCGGCGCCAGGCGTGGCGCACGCCGAGCTCCCACATGACGTTCGGGTTGAGCATCGCGAGGTCGGCGACGAGCACGTCGGCGGTCGCGATCTCGCGCAGCATCGTGTGGTCGATGACCTCCAGCAGCGCGTCGGTGTCGGCGCGCAGCGGGCGGTAGCCGGCGTCCAGCAGCGCCGGCACGAGCAGCCGCCGGTAGGTCAGGTCGGCGTCGTAGTTGTGCCAGCGGCGTTCGAGGTAGGGCTTGGTGCCGAAGGGCATCGCGACGAACGCCCGCGGCGTGCGCTGCGCCGTTCGCGCAGGGTCGATGCGCAGGACCAGTCCGCCGGCCGCGCGCTGCGCCTCGACGAGCTCCTCGGTGTGGTCGACGCCCTTGCGCGGCACGGACACCGCGAGGACGACGATCTCCTCCCCCACCTCGCGAACGTCGGCGGCCTTGCGCAGCAGCTCGGCGGTGACGGCGCGGTAGCTCTCCTCCGCGTCCTGGGCGAGCGCGATCTCCGTCGTCGTGACCGCCCGCTGCGCCAGCAGCGCGTCGAAGCGCCGGCCCCACGTCGGGTCCTTGTCGGCGACCGAGCCCTCGCGAAATGCCGCGCGCGTGCCCGCGAGCTGCACGTGCGCGCCGGCGCCGACGCGCAGCGCTGCCCCGAGCACGAGCAGGTCGGCGCCGGCGGCGGCGCTGCCGACGACGACGCGCGGTCGCAGCCCTTCGAGCAGCTGCTCGATCTGCTCGCCGACGAACTCGACGTTCGCGGCCGGAAACGCGGCGCTGCCGGGGCGGCGCCCGGCGTACACGAGGATCATCGCGCGAGTCTAGGCGCGCGCCGCCGCCGGCCGGCGGTACCCCGCACGCGCGTGCAAGACGCGCGCCGAGCCGCCGCGGCCGGCGAGTACGATCGCCGGCGTGACGACGACCGAGAGCTTCTACGACGCGATCGGCGGCGAGCCGACCTTTCGCCGGATCGTGTCGCGCTTCTACGCCGCGGTCGCGACCGACGAGGTCCTGCGGCCGCTCTATCCCGAGCAGGACCTCGCCCCCGCCGCCGACCGGCTGACGCTGTTTCTCATGCAGTACTGGGGCGGCCCGACGACGTACTCCGACGAGCGCGGGCACCCGCGGCTGCGCATGCGTCACGCGCCGTTTCGGATCGGGCCGGTCCAGCGCGACGCGTGGCTGCGCGCGATGCGCGCGGCCGTCGACGACGCGGACGTCCCCGAGCCCCACCGCACGCGGCTGTGGGACTACCTGGAGTCGACGGCGCAGCACATGACCAACAGCCCGACCTGATCGTCCGCCCGCGCGCCGGCACGCCACGTCCGCCGGCTCGTCGCGCCGCACGCCGCGTCGGGGGCGCGCGACCGTATGCTGTCGCCCATGGCGACAGTACGGCTGCGCGGACAGTTGGAGAAGCTCGCGGGCGGCGGCTCGCAGCACGAGATCGACGGCGACACCGTCGACGAGCTGCTGCAGGGGCTCGAGTCGACGTTCAGCGCGCTCGAAGGCTGGATCCTCGACGAACGCGGCGTCCTGCGACGCCACATCAACGTGTTCGTCAACGGCGAGCTCGCGACGCCCGAGACGGCGATCGCGGCGAGCGACAAGATCGAGATTCTCCCCGCGATCTCCGGGGGGTGACGCTCGGATGACCGAGCTGCTGGTCGGGACCCGCAAGGGCCTCTTCGTGCTGGAGGGCGCGCCCGGCTCGGACTTCGAGATCGTCCGGCGCGCGTTCGAGGGCGAGCCGGTCGACTACGCGATGCGCGAGCCGCATTCCGGGCGCGTGTTCGCGGCCGTGACGTCGCCGTTCTGGGGCCCGAGGATCTGGTTCACCGACGACCTCGCGAGCGATGGCTGGCAGCCCGCGGCGGGCGTCGCGCTGCCGCGCGGCGGCGACGAGGCGCTCAAGCGCATCTGGGTCGTCGTCGCCAGCGACGACGGCTCGCGGCTGTGGGCCGGTGGCGATCCCGGCGTGCTGTTCGACAGCGGCGACGGCGGCGCGACGTGGGAGCTCAACCACGCGCTGTTCGAGCACCCGACGCGTCCGCGCTGGCGGCAGGACTCCGGCGGGCTGTCGGTGCACTCGATCGCGCCCTGGCCGGGCGATCCGCGGCGCGTGGCGCTCGCGATCTCCGCCGCCGGCGTCTGGCTGACCGACGACGGCGGCGCGTCGTGGCGCCACGGCAACGCCGGCATCGTCGCCGACTACCTGCCCGAGGAGGCGCGCGCGACGGCGATCGACCTGTGCGTGCATCACCTCGAGCGCGCGCCGGCGCGACCCGAGCGGCTGTTCATGCAGTTCCACGGCGGCGTCTACCGCTCCGACGACGCCGGCGAGACGTGGACCGATATCGCGGCCGGCCTGCCGTCGGACTTCGGCTTTCCGGTCGTGCTCGATCCGGCCGACCCCGACAGCGCCTACGTCATCCCGGTCGCGACGCACGACCGCGTGACCCCGGGCGGTCGCGTGCTCGTGTGGGAGACGCGCGACGCCGGCGCGAGCTGGACGCCGCGCGGCGAGGGCCTGCCGCAGCACGACGCCTACCTGCAGATCCTGCGCCAGTCCTTCGACCGCGGCGGCTCGGGCGACGAGCTCGAGCTGTACTTCGGCGCGACGTCGGGCGAGATCTTCGGCTCGCGCGACGCCGGGCGGACGTGGTTCGGGGTCGCGAGCCGCCTGCCGGCGATCGCGTCCGTGCGCGTCGGTCGCTGACCCACACGCGGCGGCGCCCGCCGGCCGCGGGCGTCGCCGCCCCACGGCTCAGACGACCGGCGGGGGCGTGCCCTCCGCGCTCGCGGCCAGCGCGGGATCCCAGGCGCAGATCGCGCAGGCATGCGTGAACGCGCTGCGGGCGAACGCGAGCGCCGCCGCCTGCGGGTCGTCGGCGGCGACGACGTCGTCCCAGTCGAGCACGAACTCGCCGAGGTCCGCGTCCCAGCGCGCCGCCTCGGGCGACAGCGTCGCCTGCTCGATGCCCTCGACCGCCGGATGGGCGTAGGCGTAGAACGCCGCGCGCGGGTAGCGCGGGTCGCCCGGCCACCAGCCGACGGCGACCTCCTGGACGTCCATCGCGTTGCGCATGATGAAGTCGTCGGAGGGCGGCGCGGCGGGCGCGCCCGAGAACAGGTTCACGGCGAGGTCGAACGAGCCCCACCACGCGTTGACCGGCGTCGAGCGCCCCCGGTACGGCGCCCGGAACGCCGCCAGCGCGCCCGCCGCACGCGTCGCCGCCGCGAAGTACGCCGCGACGGCGTCCGCGTCGTACGTCGCGTGCTCGTCGTCGTCGTCCAGCGGCGTCGTCCACGGCGTCTCCTGCGGCGTCGGGTCGATCTCGACGGGCCCGCCGAGCTCGCCGACCGCCGCGAGCAGCTCGCGCGTGACGGCGCCGACCGCGCGGTCCGGGGTCAGCGCGACGCGGCGCTCGCCGCCCGCGCTGTGCTCGACGACCGCCTCGTGGCTGCGCAGGTCGAGCGTCACGACGAGCGCCCCCGACCCGTCGGGGGCCGGCAGCGACGACGTCTCCCAGCCGCGGGCGGTCAGGCGCAGCGCCGCGTGCTGCAGCTGCGGCTCCGGCGGCGCGAGCACGACCGCGAGCTTGCCGAGGACCTGCGTGTGGGCGTGCAGCGTGTCGCACGTCGCGCTCCACTCGTCGTACGGCGCCAGTGGCGGCCACCCCATGCACCAACGGTAGCGCGGCCGCCGGCGGCGCGCAGGCACTCGCGCCGTCGCCGCGAAGAGATGACGCGGTGAACGGACCTCGACGACGACCGACCACGCGGCGCCGGCAGTTGGGCGCGGGCGCCGCCATCCTGCTGCTCGGGCTGCTGGCGCTCGCGCTCGGGGTGCGCGTGACGCACGGCGGTCGGGTCCTGCCTGGCGTGCGCGTCGACGGCGTCGGCCTCGGTGGGCTGTCGCCGGCGTACGCGCGGCGGCGCCTGGAGGCGCTCGCCGCCGAGGCCGCCGGCCGGCCGCTGGCGCTCGTCGCGCGCGACGAGCGGATCGCGATCGCGCCGCGGCAGGCCGGCTACGTCGCCGACGTGCGGCGCACCGTCGAGCAGGCGATGGACGCCGGCCGCGGCGGCCCGCTCGACGGCCTCGCCTCGACGCTGCTGGGCCTGTTCGTCGCGCGCGACCTACCGCTCGCACAGCACGTCGATCGCCGCCGGCTCGAGCGGACGGTCGCCTCGATCGCCGGCCGGCTCGGGCACCCGTCCTCCCCCGGCGAGCTCGTCGTCGACCCCGCCACGCTCGCCGTCAGCACGACGGCGCCCCGCTCGGGCCGCGAGGTCGACCGTGCGGCGCTGACGTCGCGGCTAACACGCGCGCTCCGGACGCGCTCGCGCGCTCGCGTCGCGGTTCCGCTGCGCACGCGCCCGGTTGCCGGCCGCGCCGCCGTCGACCGCGTCGCGCGCGCGGCGCGGGGCTACCTGCGCGAGCCGCTGCGCCTGACCGGCGCCGGCGAGCCGCTGGACGTCTCCCCCACGAGGCTCGCCGGCGTGCTCGCGCTCGTGTCGCGCGACGGCGGGCGCAGGGTGCGCCTCGGCGCCGGCGACGCGCCGCTCGAGACGCTCGTCGGGCAGATCGCCGCCAGGCGCGATCGGCCCGCGCGCGACGCGCGGATCGAGGCCGCGGCGCGCGTCGTCACGCTCGACGCCAAGGGCGACGCGTCGTGGCGCCCGCGCGCGGCCCACGTGCGCGTGCTCGCGCCCGCGCGGTCCGGGCGCACGATCGACCGCACGAAGCTCACGGCCGCGATCGAAGCCGCGATCCGCGAGGGCCGCCACGCGATCGCGCTGCCGTTGCGCCACGACGAGCCCGCCGTCTCGGCGAAGGCGGTCCGCAGGATGGACTCGCTGATCGGCACGTTCACGACGTACTACGTCCCGGGCCAGCCGCGCGTGACGAACATCCGGCAGATCGCGCGCGACGTCGACGGCACGATCGTCGCCCCCGGCGCGCGCTTCTCGCTCAACGCGGCCGCCGGGCAGCGCACGAAGGACGGCGGCTACGTCGAGGCGCCGTTCATCGCCGACGGCAGGATCGAGCCGTCGATCGGCGGTGGCGTGTCGCAGTTCTCGACGACGCTCTACAACGCGGCGTACTTCGCGGGCCTGCAGATCGACGGCCACCGTCCGCACAGCTTCTTCATCGATCGCTATCCAGCCGGCCGCGAGGCGACCGTGAACTTCCCCGACATCGACCTGACGTGGACGAACGACACGCGGGCGCCGGTGCTCGTCCGCACGTCGACCGACGCGGGCTCCGTCGCGGTGAGCCTCTACGGCCACAACGGCGGCCGGCGCGTGTCGGCGCACGCCGCCGCCCGCGTGCCGCTCGACGACGGCGACTTCGCGATCACCGTCACGCGCGTCGTGCGCTACGCCGACGGCCGGGTCGCGCGCCAGCCGTTCACGACGCGCTACGACGAGCCGCCGGACGAGCACTGACGCCGCCACCGCGGGGGTCTGGCGACAAACCGGGCATGCTCCCGTTCTCCGCCACACCCACTGGGCGCGCCGGAGACGTCGAAACGCCCCGCGCGACGGCGCGAAACGGGATGCGCGGCGCCGTGTTGCAGACTGTAGGCATGTCACCGACCCCCGCCGCGCCCAGCGCGAACATCACAGAAGACGAGCGAGGCGGTCGCAGACCCGTACGTTCGGACATCCG
>JAWVGK010000378.1:0-4265 GCA_033855155.1 Solirubrobacteraceae bacterium
ATAGCTGCGGGCGGGGGCGCGGCCTATGGCAAGGGCGCGCCGCTGTGGGTGTTCTACGCGGCCATCGTCCTGGCGGTGCTGAGCGCGCTTCCGGGCTACGTGCGCTGGGACAACCGCCGCCAGCAGTAGGCCGCCGCCGCCGGTTCGAGAGCCACGCGCGGTCGCGGCGGACCGGCCTGCGACAATGCGGCACGTGGCTCGCCGCCTCCTCATCCTCGGCTCGACCGGCTCGATCGGCACGCAAGCGCTCGAGATCGTCGCCCGCGACCCGGACCTCGAGCTCGTCGGCCTGTCCGCCGAGCGCTCCTCCGAGGCGCTGATCGAGCAGGCGCGGCGCTTCGGGGTCGACCGCATCGCGCTGGCCGACGCCGACGCCGGCGCGCGCGCGGCCGAGCAGTGGACCGACGGCGAGGTGCTGGCGGGGGCGGAGGGGCTCGTGCGGCTGGTACTCGAATCCGACCCCGACCTCGTGCTCAACGCGCTCGTCGGATCGGCCGGCCTCGGGCCGACCGTCGCGACGCTCGGCGAGGGCATCGACCTCGCACTCGCCAACAAGGAGTCGCTCGTCGTCGGCGGCGAGCTCGTGATGGCGCTCGCCGAGGCGACCGGCGCGCAGATCCTGCCGGTCGACTCCGAGCACTCGGCGCTGCACCAGCTGCTCGCCGGGGAGCGTCCGGGGACCGTCGAGAAGCTTGTGCTGACGGCGTCCGGCGGCCCGTTTCGCGGGCGAACGCGCGCCGAGCTCGAGGAGGTCACCGTCGACGAGGCGCTCGCGCACCCGACGTGGGACATGGGCGGCAAGATCTCGATCGACTCGGCGACGCTCATGAACAAGGGCCTCGAGGTCATCGAGGCCTACCACCTGTTCGGCATCCCGTACGAGCGCATCGACGTCGTCGTGCACCCGCAGTCGATCGTCCACAGCATGATCACGCTGATCGACGGCGCGGCGCTCGCGCATCTCGGCCACCCCGACATGGGCGTGCCGATCTCCTACGCGCTGCACCATCCCGAGCGCGTCGACGTGCCCGTCCGCCGTCTGGACCTCGCGCAGATCGGCGCGCTGACGTTCCAGCCCGTCGACCACGACGCCTTCCCGTGCCTCGGGCTCGCGCGCGCGGCGGCGCTCGCGGGCGGCACCGCGCCGTGCGTGCTGAACGCTGCCAACGAGATCGCCGTCCACGCGTTCCTGCGCGGCGCGCTCGGGTTCCTCGGCATCGCGGAGGTCATCGAGCGCACGCTCGAAGCGCTAGCGCCCGCGCCCGTGCGTGCGTTCGAGTCGCTCTACGAGGCCGACCGCGAGGCCCGCGCGATCGCGTCGCGGGTCGTCCGGGCGACCGCGGATCGCCTCGCCCGATGAGGCCGCCCGCGCCCGCGCTCGTCGTGCCGGCGAGGCCGCCCGCGCCCGAGCACGTCGCGACGATGAGGCCGCCCGCGCCCGCGCACGTCGCGACGATGGGGGCGCCCGCGCCCGCGCCCGTCGCGACGATGAGGCCGTCCGCGCCCGCGCACGTCGCGACGGCCGCGAAGGTCGCCGGCTGACTTGTCGTACCTCCTCGCCTTCGCGGGCTTCGCAGCGCTGGTCATCCTGCACGAGCTGGGCCACTTCGCCGCCGCCAAGGCGGTCGGCATGCGCGTCGAGCGCTTCTCGCTGTTCTTCCCGCCGCTGATCTGGCGCTGGCGCCCGAAGGGCTCCGAGACGGAGTACGCGATCGGGGCGCTCCCGCTCGGCGGCTACGTGAAGATCACCGGGATGAGCCCGCAGGAGGAGATGCCCGCGGAGGTCGCGCCGCGGGCGTACTACCGCCAGAAGGTGTGGAAGCGGATCGTCGTCATCAGCGCCGGGCCGGCGGTCAACATCGTGCTGGCGTTCGTGATCCTGTGGGGCCTGTACGCGCTGACGACGCTCGTCTTTACGCAGCCGATCGTCGACAAGGTGGTCGCCGGCAGTCCGGCCGCCAAGGTGCTGCGGCCGGGCGATCGCGTCGTGTCCGTCGACGGCCGGCCCGGCTACGCGCGCGACGTGCGCCCCGAGGACGCGCAGGATCGCGTCGCAGGGCTGATGAAGGCGATCCGCACGCACACGTGCGAGGGCGCGCCGCGCGTTGGCTGTCGCGCCCAGACGCCGGTCCGCCTCGAGGTGTTGCGCGACGACCGCGCGCTGCGCTTCGACGTCGTGCCGCGCTACCGGCTCGATCCGCTGCCGCCCAAGGGCCAGCCGCGGCCGACGGGCAAGCGTCCCGGGCGGATGCTCGTCGGCCTGCGGTTCGCCAGCCGGCCGGTCGACTTCTCGGTGCCCGCCGCCGCCCGCTACTCGGTCAAGGTCATGTGGAAGGTCACGACGTTGACGGTCAGCTCGATCGTCAAGCTCTTCTACGACAAGCAGGCGCGCGAGCAGGTCTCCGGCGTCGTCGGCTCCTACGAGGCGACGCGCCAGTCGTTCGAGTTCAACGTCCGCCAGGCGATCTACGTGCTCGGGCTGATCTCGCTGTCGCTCGGCGTCATCAACCTGTTTCCGTTCCTGCCGCTGGACGGCGGGCACATCTTCTGGGCGCTGGCGGAGAAGCTGCGCGGCAAGCCGATCCCCTTCAGCGTCATGGAGCGCGCCGGGATCGTCGGCATGCTGCTGGTGGTGTTCCTGTTCTACATCGGGCTGTCGAACGACATCGGCAGGATCAGCAGCGGCGAGGGCTTCGGGGTGCGGTGAGCGCCCGCCGGCTCGCGGACGAGTTGCGGGCCGCGTGGCAGCGCGACTGCGGCGCGACCGGCGGCTTCCTGCCACCGCGCGCGCCGCTGGCGCGCGTCGCGGCCCCGTTTCAGGAGTACCTCGAGCTCTCGCGCGAGCTGCCGCACCATCACCCGGCACAGTGCGGCGGCGTCCGAGGCTGGCTCGGCGACGCGCTGCCGCGCTACACCGGCGACGCTCGCCAAGCGCTCGCCGCGCTGGACCTCGACGAGCAGCAGCGGCTGATGACGTCGCTGGCGGCGCTCGGCCACGCGTACCGCTGGGACACCGCGCCGCCGCCCGAGCGCGCCGATCGCGGGCTGCGCCTGCCCGACGACCTCGCGCTGCCGTGGGACGACCTCGCGAAGGCGCTCGGCGTCCCGCGCGTCGGATCGCACTGGAACCTGTTCGCCTGCAACTGGACCTCGCAGCGCGTCGCGCCGGGGTCGCGCTATGACCCCGACGAGCTGTCGATGGAGACGATGGACGTCGCCGAGCAGTGGCTGTGGGCGCCGTACGACGAGCAGCTGCGCCGGTTCTCGCTGCTGTTCGTGCTCGCCGAGTCGCGCGGCGCCCGCGCCGTCCGCGCCTGCGTCGAGGCGATCGACGCCGCGGCGCGACAGGACTCGCGGACGGTCGCGTCAGCCCTCGCCGAGATCGCCGCCGCCGTCGACGCGATGCGCGAGGTCATGTCGCATCACCTGCGGGCGCCGTCGATCGATCCCGCGACGTGGCTACAGCACGTCCAGCCGACGTACGCGTGGGACGTCGAGGGCGAGTCGCTCAACGGGCCCAACGGGCTGCAGATCGCGGCGCTGCAGGCGCTCGACGCGACGCTCGGGGTCGCGTCCGCGAGCACCCTTGGCCGCGCCACGCTCGAGAACCGGGCGTACATGCCGCCCGGGCACCGGCGCGTGCTCGCGGCGTTCGACGCCGCCGGCTCGATCCTGCGCGAGTTCGTCGCGGACAGTCGCAGCCCGACGCTGAAATGGCGCTTCAACGACTGCGTGACGTGCCTGCGCTCGTGGCGCCTGGTCCATCTTCAGCGCGCGCAGCGCTACATCCGCGGCGGCGGTGGGGCGGGCGAGCGGTTCTCGACGGGCCTGGCGGTCAAGTGGCGCGACGAGGATCCGTCCGAGACGGGCACGACCGAGCGGGCGCTCGCGCATCTGCAGGCCCTGGCGGTCGAGCGCCTGCGCGAGACCGTGGCGGCGCGCGTGGCGGCGCCCCCGCAGGGCCAGGAGGTCGCGCGCGACGACGTCGCGTTCGCCTTCCTCACCGCGGACGAGCGCGCGCGGCTGTTTCACGGCAGCGCGATCCGCCACTACGCGCGCGACGACGTGCTGATCGAGCAGGGCCGCCGTGGGCAGCCGCTGATGCTGATCGAGTCCGGCACCGCGGCGATCGCGGTCGACGGCGCGACGACGGCGCTGCGCGTGCGACCGGGCGACGTCGTCGGCGAGATCTCGTTCGTCGACGACGGCCCCGCGAGCGCCTCGGTCGTCGCGCAGGGCGACGTCGAGGCGATCGTGCTCACGCG
>JAWVGK010000379.1:0-3387 GCA_033855155.1 Solirubrobacteraceae bacterium
ACGTTGCCGAAGTTGTCGGGCAGCGCGTGGATCATCACGGCGCTGCCGTCCATGTCGCGCAGCGTGTCGATGCCGAAGCGATCGGTCTCGAAGCGGACGCTGACCCGGCCGTCGCTCTTGACGTACAGGCTCGTCAGATCGCCCGTGTGATCGCTGTGCGAGGACCCCTCGTTCTTCAGGTGCCCGCCGGCCGACGCGAACGTCGGCGCCTCGCACGTGCCGACAGCGTGCACGTGCAGGCCATGGAAGCCGGGCGGCAGGTCGTGACCGGTGACGATGACCTTGACCGCGCTGCGCGGGCTCTTGCGGAACTCGACGACCGCGACCTCCTTGCCCGTCGCGTCGACGAGCGTCGCGGTGGCGACGCTCACGTCGCTCGGCGCCTTCTTGGCGGCGACCACGGCCGCCCCGGTCCCGAGGGCGGCGAGGACGACCGTTACGGACATAGCGAGGCGCAGGCGCGAGTTCTGGAGCATGGGCCCGACACTACATGCGCGGACCCATGGCCACGGTCCTCGTCGTCGTGGCGATGAGCCGCCGACGGCGCCGCACCGCCCGCCGCCCGTGGTAGACCACGGCGCATGCGACGCGTCAACCTCACCGACCCGACGTTCACCTACGACGACGGCGACCCCGACGGCTTTCGCTCGGGAATGCTGCGCCTCGGACCGCAGCTCGGCGCCCAGCAGACCGGCGCGAGCCTCTACGAGCTGGCGGCCGGGCAGGCGCTGTGCCCGTTTCACTACGAGATCGGCGAGGAGGAGTGGCTGCTCGTGCTGTCGGGCCGCCCCTCGCTGCGCGACCCCGACGGCACGCACGAGCTCGAGCCGCTGGACATGGTGTTCTTCCCACGCGGAGCCGAGGGCGCGCACCAGGTCCGCAACGACTCCGGCGAACCCGCGCGCGTGCTGATGTGGTCGACGGTCGTCATCCCGACGGCGACGATCTATCCCGACAGCGACAAGATCGGCGTCTGGAACGGCGGCGACCGCGGTGACGACGTCGTCGTGCAGCGCTCGAGCAACGTCGACTACTGGCACGGGGAGGCCTGAGCGGCTGCGCAGCCGGGTTTGAGCCCACGTCGTACGCAAGGCCAGGGCAGGCCACTGTTCGTGATGCCATGTCCCACCCTCGCCCACTGCTGCGCGTGCTGCGCAACCGCGACTATCGCCTGCTGTGGCTCGCCAACACGACGAGCACGCTCGGCGATCGCATCGTCACGGTCGCGCTCGCGCTGTTCGTCGTCGAGCAGACCGGCAGCGCGACCGACCTCGGGCTCGTCGTCACGGCGTACCTGCTGCCGCTGATCGCGTTCACGCTGCTCGGCGGCGTGCTCGCCGATCGCCTGCCGCGCCACCGCGTGGTCGTCGTGACCGACCTCGCGCGCTTCGCGCTGCACGCGCTGCTCGCGCTGCTGATCGTCAGCGGCGAGGTCCGCATCTGGCACGTCGTCGCGATCGGCGTGCTGTTCGGCTCGGCGGAGGCGTTCTACCGCCCGGCCGCGGCGGGCCTGCTGCCGCAGACGGTGCCCGAGGACGAGATCCAGGAGGCGACGGCGCTGACGTCGACGTCCGAGTGCGTGGCCGAGTTCGTCGGCCCGGCGCTCGCGACGCTGCTCGTGCTCGGGATCGGCCCGGCGTTCGCGTTCGGCCTCGATGCCGCGACGTTCCTCGTCAGCGCCGCGCTGCTCGTACGCGTGCGTCCGCGCCAGCGCGGCGCGCCGCCGGCGCAGGCTCACGAGGTGCGGTCGATGCGCGACGACCTGCGCGAGGGCTACGTCGAGGTGCGCTCGCGCTCCTGGGTGTGGGCCACGCTCGCGGTCTTCTGCGTCGTGCTGTTCGTCGTGCAGGCGCCGCTGGTCGTCGTCGGCCCGCTGGTCGCGCAGCAGCTCTACGGCGACGTCGCGATCTATGGCTACCTGCTCGGCGCGATGGGCGCGGGGACGATCGCGGGCTCGATCGTCGCGCTGCGCTGGCGCCCGCGCCACCCGCTGCGAATGGGCATGACGATGATCGTGCTGTGGCCGGCGGCGGTCGTGCCGTTCGCCGCCGGCGCCCCGCTGGCGATCGTGCTGCCGGCGATGGTGCTCGCGGGCTGGGGCGGCGCGCTGTTCGACATCTGGTGGGTGACCGCGCTGGCGGAGCGCATCCCGCCGAGCAGGCTGTCGCGCGTGACGTCCTACGACTGGACGGTGTCGCTCGCGCTCATGCCGCTGGGGTGCGTGCTCGCGGGGCCGGCGGCGTCGGTGCTCGGCGCGCCCGAGCTGCTGCTCGGCGGCGCGCTCGTCGCGCTCGTCGTGCTGCCGCTCGGGCTGCTGCCGCGCGAGACGCGGATGCTCGAGCGCCTCGACGGCGAGCGTCCGGCGCCGGTCGCGCTCGCCGAGGCGCCGGCGGGCATGCGGACGTAGTCACGCCGGCGCGCGCCGGCCCGCGACGAACAGGAGCGGCACCCGCCGGCGACGGTGTCATGCTCGTCGAGCGCCTCGGCGAGGGCGCGGACGTCGAGCGCGTCGAGCACCGCGTCCAGCCGCGCGACGAGCGCGGGATCGACTGCCGTCCCGTCGACGCGGATCCGCAGCCATGCGCCAAGCGCCGCGGCAGCCTCGGCCGCGGCCAGCATCGGCATCGCCGCCGCCATCACGCGAGCTGCCGTCATGGCGCCGACCGGACGCCAGCGTGCCGGCAGCGTCGAGCGCAGGCGCCGCGGCGGCACGCGCTGCTGCGCCGCGGTGCTCAGGCGGTCGCGGCGGCGGCAGCCAACGCCGGCGACGGCACCCGACGCGGCGGCGGCAGCCGACGCCGGCGGCACCAGCCGACGCGGCGGCCGCAGCCGGCGCCGCGGCGGGCACGCGCTGCTGCGCCGCGGGCGCTCAGGCGGTCGCGGCGTGCTTCTTGCCGCGGCGCTCGAGCCGGCGCTGCTCGCGCACGCGCGCCAGCACGCCCTTGCGCCCGAGCGACTCGAGGCCGCCGTGCAGGACCTTGATCTCGCCGAAGATCTCGTCGGCGACGGCCATCTGCTGATCGCGCGTCGGCGCGTCGAGGCGCTCCCAGCGGATCGGGTCGCCGTACTGCACCGTGACCTTGGGAAACTCGCCCTTGCGCCAGTTGCGCACCTTCGACGAGCCGTAGATCGCGACCGGCACGACCGCGGCGCCGGTCTCGAGCGCGAGCTTGCCGATCCCGGGCTTGGCCCGGTCGGCGAGCTTGCCGTCGCGCGAGCGCGCGCCCTCGCAGTACATCGCGATCGTTCCTCCGCGTTCCAGGATCGCGCGGGCCGTGACGAACGCCTCGTCGTCGCGATGGCCGCGGCGCAGCGGGAAGACGCCGCCGTGCGTGTACACCCACTGCGCGGGCGGCTGGAAGAGCTGCGACTTCGCCATGAACTGCA
>JAWVGK010000380.1:0-5922 GCA_033855155.1 Solirubrobacteraceae bacterium
ACGTCGACCTGTGGTTCCTGCGGCAGCTGCGGGCGCTGGCGCAGGATCCGTCCGGCCCGTTCGCCGGCGTTCGCAGCTACCGCGCCGTCGACACCTGCGCCGCGGAGTTCGCCGCCGAGACGCCGTACTTCTACTCCGGCTGGGAGCGCGGCACGACGCCGCGACACGAGGTCCGCCGCGGCGACAGGCCGAGCGTCGTGATCCTCGGCGCCGGGCCCAACCGCATCGGCCAGGGGATCGAGTTCGACTACTGCTGCGTGCACGCGGCGATGACCGTCCGCGCGTCAGGCCGCGACGCCGTGATGATCAACTGCAACCCCGAGACCGTCTCGACGGACTACGACACGTCCGACCGCCTGTACTTCGAGCCGCTGACGCTCGACGACGTGCTCGGCGTCGTCGAGATCGAGCAGCCGGAGGGCGTGATCGTGCAGTTCGGCGGCCAGACGCCGCTGAAGCTCGCCGCCGGCCTGCAGGAGCGGGGCGTGCCGATCCTCGGCACGAGCGTCGACGCGATCGACCTCGCCGAGGATCGCGGACGCTTCGGCGAGCTGCTGGACCGCCTCGGCTACAAGGCGCCGCCGTATGCGACCGCGATCGGCGTGGCGGACGCGCTGCGGGCCAGCGTCGGCGTGGGCTTTCCGCTGCTCGTGCGCCCGAGCTACGTGCTCGGCGGCCGCGCGATGGAGATCGTCTACGACGAGGCCGGCCTCGAGGACTACCTGCGCCGCACCGCGCCGCCGGCGGCCGACGGGGCCGCAGCCTCGCGCGCGGGCAGCGCGCGCCAGATCTTCCTCGACCGCTTCCTCGAGAACGCGATCGAGCTCGACGTCGACGCGCTGTGCGACGGCGAGGCGGTCTGGATCGGCGGCATCATGCAGCACGTCGAGGAGGCCGGCATCCACTCCGGCGACAGCGCCTGCGTGCTGCCGCCGCACTCGCTGGGCCCGGAGATGCTCGAGGAGATCCGCGCCACGACACGCGCCATCGCGCTGGCGCTCGGCACGCTCGGGCTGATCAACATCCAGTACGCCGTCCACGGCGGCGAGCTGTACATCATCGAGGCCAACCCGCGCGCGTCGCGGACGGTGCCGTTCGTCTCCAAGGCGATCGGCGTGCCGCTGGCGAAGATGGCCTGCCGGATCATGCTCGGCGAGCGCATCGCGGATCTCGGGCTGCCGTCCGAGGCGATGCCGACCGACCACGTCTGCGTCAAGGAGGCCGTGCTGCCGTTCGAACGCTTCGCCGGCTCGGACGCGCTGCTGGGCCCGGAGATGCGCTCGACCGGCGAGGTCATGGGCATCGCGCGCGACTTCCCGACGGCGTTCGCCAAGGCGCAGGCCGCCGCCGGCGCGACGCTGCCGCAGTCGGGCACGGTCTTCATCACCGTCACCGACGGCGACAAGGCCGGCGCCTCGGGGATCGCGGCGCTGCTCGGCGACCTCGGCTTCCGCGTCGTCGCGACGGCCGGCACCGCGCAGGCGATCCGCGGCATGGGCGTGCGCGTCGACGCCGTGCTCGAGAAGATCGGCGACGGCTCGCGACCCGGTCGACGCGGTCCGACCGTCGCCGACGCGATCGAGGCCGGCGAGGTCGACCTGATCGTCAACACGCCGACGGGCTCGGGCGCGCGCGCCGACGGCTGGGAGATCCGCCGCGCCGCCGTCGCCCGCGGGATCCCCTGCATCACGACGCTCGCGGGCGGCCACGCCGCCGCGCGCGCGATCGCCGCCGCGCGCAGTGGCGAGCCGACCGTGCTGTCGCTGCAGGAGATCCATCGTGAGCGCGCCGCCGCGGGCTCGCCGCCCGCGGCGCACGGCGGGCCGCCGGCCGAGCGCACGAGGGTGACGGGATGAGGGTCCAGGCGCCGTTCGGGCGCCGGTGCGTGCCGGTTACCCGCGCCGACGACGTAGGCGCCGCGCGGAGGGCGGGACGGGCGGGCTGTCGGGACCGGCGATCCGCGCCGTGGCGCTGGCACAGGTTTGGCGCCGTGGCGCGCCGAGTACGGGTCCCGATCGGCGGAATGGGCGGCGCGACGCGGGGCGCGCATGCCCGCGATCTGCTAGACGCGGGCGCACATGTCGTCGCCGTCGGGACCGAGAGCTTCCGCGATCCCGCCGCCGGCTCGCGCATCGCGCGGGAGCTGAAATCCCTGCAAATTGCGGGAAGTGGTCTGCAAGCTGAGGCTCAAGTGGAGGTAGACCCGAAATTTGCCGTTTCGAATTGATTGACCTTGCGAGCCCCAGATGAAGATGTAGTATCGCCTCGTCCGATGTCGCCGCCATCCAACACCGCCACGAAGTCCTCGGCGGCGCCAGAGCGGTCGCTGACCCAGCGCCTGGACGCACTCGAGCGCGCCAACGAGGTGCGCACGAAGCGCGCGCAGCTCAAGCGCGACCTCAAGGGCGGACGCTGCTCGATCCACTCGCTGCTGACCGATCCGCCGCCGTACGTCGAGACGGCCAAGGTCTTCGACATGCTGCTCGCCGTGCCGAAGTACGGGCGCGTCAAGGCGAACAAGGTCCTCGCGCAATGCCGCATCTCGCCGAGCAAGACGATCGGCGGCCTGTCGCAGCGCCAGCGCGACGAGCTCGTCTCGCTGCTGCGCCGCTGACGCCCGCGGCCGTGCCGCGCGCGGTCGTGATCACGGGGCCGTCGGGCGTCGGCAAGGGCACGTTGATCCGCTCGCTGCGCCAGCGCATGCCCGAGCTGCAGCTGTCGGTGTCGGCGACGACGCGGCTGCCGCGGGCGGGGGAGACGCAGGGCGTCGACTACCACTTCATGTCCGACGAGGACTTCGAGCGCCACGCGCGCGACGGCGACTTCGTCGAGCACGCCGTCTACGCCGGTGCGCGCTACGGCACGCTGCGCTCCGAGCTCGAGACGCGGATGGCCTCGGGCAGGCCGGTGCTGCTCGAGATCGAGGTCCAGGGCGCGCGCCAGGTGCGCGCGGCGATGCCCGAGGCGGTCCAGGTCTTCATCGCGCCGCCGTCGCTGGACGCGCTGCGCGCGCGCCTCGTCGGCCGCGGCACCGACGCCGCCGAGCAGGTCGAAGCCCGCATGCGCACCGCCGCCGAGGAGCTCGCCGCGCAGGACGAGTTCGCGTGCGTCGTGACGAACGACCGCTTGGAGCAGGCGGTCGACGAGCTCGCCGCCGTCGTGTGCGCCGCGATGGCGGGCTGAGCGGCGAGCAGCCACGGGACCTGTGGTGCTTGCCCCGATAGGCTGAATTTCGTGCTGACTCGTCTCGAAGTCCAGGGCTTCAAGAACCTCCGCGACGTGGCAGTCGATCTCGGGCCCTTCACGTGCATCGCCGGAGCAAATGCCGCCGGTAAATCGAATGTATTCGACGCGATTCAGTTTCTAGCCGAACTCGCGGATCGGCCGCTCATGGAGGCGGCAGAAGCCGTACGCGGCACGAGGAGCGAACGATCGGCCGATCCTCGTGACCTCTTCTGGGAAATGGGCCCCGATGAGCGTGCGATGGCGTTTGCGGCAGAGATGATCGTCCCGCGGGACATCGAGGACGACTTCGGGCAGCGCGCGTCGGCCACCACGACGTTCCTTCGCTACGAGCTCGAGATCGGGTACGAGCCGCCTGCGGGCTTGGAGCGCGTCGGTCGCCTCGTGCTCTTGCGTGAGGCGCTGACGCACATCACGCAGAGCGAGGCACCCCAACATGTGCGGTTTCCGCATGCCGCGGGCAAGTTCCGCCGCCAGATCGTGACCGGTAGACGCAGCGGCGTGGCATACATCTCGACGAGCCGTAACGGTGGCGAACCCGTGATCACGGTGCATCAAGACGGCGGCAGCCGAGGACAACCTCGGCGGGCTTCAGCGACTAGAGCAGCAGCCACCGTAGTCCGAACGACATCGATCAAGGACGATCCGACGATCCTCGCGGCGCGTCGCGAAATGCAGAGCTGGCGGCGCCTGAGCCTCGAGCCGAGCGCTCTCCGAACCGCGGATCGGTACACCGATCACCGCATCATGTCGGCCGACGGGCGCCACCTCGCCGCCGCCCTGTACCGCATCGCGTCGCACGCGGACGCGCGCGGGGTTTCTCCGCGGGATGTCTACGCGCGCATCGCCGGGAGACTCCGGCAGTTGACCGGGGTCGACGTAGATCGAATCGACGTCGATGCCGACGACTCTCGGGAACTTCTGACGGTGCGGCTGCGGGAACGCTCAGGCAGGGAGTTTCCTGCCCGTTCGCTGTCCGAGGGTACGCTCCGATTCCTCGCGCTGTGCGTGATGCACGAGGATGTCGAGTTCGGAGGAGTGATCTGCATGGAGGAGCCGGAGAACGGCATCCATCCCGCGAACATCGCTCCCATGGTCCGGCTCGTCCAGGATCTCGCCGTCGACCCTGACGACGAACCCGGCATCGAGAACCCGATTCGCCAGGTGCTGATCAACACGCATTCTCCGGCCATCGTGATGCTTGTCGGGAAGGATGACCTGCTCATGGCAACGACCGAGATCTGCGATGACGGCGGCACCGAACGGCCGGCCCTCAGCTTGCGCCCGATGAAAGGCTCATGGCGCGCCAAGATCGATGGGTCACGACCGATCGGCAAGGCAGATCTCATCCCGTACTTGACGGCGCCGCCCGGCGCGCAGATGGCGCTCGTCGATTGATCTACGCTCGCGCGCTGATGCTCGTCGATGGATCTTCCGACGAGCCGCTCGGGAGGCACGTCGCGGCCCTGGCCCGCCGACACGAGGTCCGGCTGGATGTGGTGACGCCGGAGTTCGAACGCATGAACATGTCCCCGGGTCGTCGTGTCAGGGATCGCCTTGAGCGCATGCTGGAGCTGGATCCGGACTTCGATGCGCTGGTCGTCCACCGAGATGCTGAGCGCCAGCCGTGTGCTGACCGGCTGAACGAAATCCATGCCGCGACGGAATCTCTCGACGTGGCTTGGCCGACGGTTCCCGTCATCCCAGTCCGGATGACAGAGGCCTGGCTTCTGCTCGACGAACAGGCTATCCGCGAAGTGGCGGGTCGACCAACGGGAACCGAGTCGCTGGACTTGCCTGCGGCTGCCCTCGTCGAAGCCCATCCAGATCCCAAGATGCTGCTACAGGAGGCGCTCGCGACCGCGTCCGGGCACTCCTGTCGCCGACTCAGAAAGTTCCAGCGCGACTTTCCCGCCCACCGTCGACAGCTTCTTGATCGCCTGGATCGGGCGGGGCCTGTCTGCCGCCTGTCGGCGTGGCAGGCTCTCGAGGTCGCCACCGAGGAAGCGATGGCTCGGCTGATCGAAGCGAAGATCTGACCCGGACTGAGCCAACTCGCAGCACGCCCCGGTGACGGTGCTGTTCACCGACATCGTCGGCGCGCACCGCTGCCCAGCGTCGCCCGTCTCGCGCGTCGAATCGCCCACGTGCGCCCGCCCGCGTGCGCCGCGGGTCAGTTCGCCGCGGCGCTCGGATAGCGGACGCGAGCCGCGGGTGAGTCAAGCACTGGACGCGCCCGACCGAACGCCGGTCCCGCAGCTCCGCGGCGATCATGGCACGAGTGTGCAGCCGGACGGTCGGCGCCGGAGGCGACGACCGCTACCCTGGGTGCATGATCTCTCCTCGCATCGACCGTCTCCTCGAGAACGTCGACTCCAACTACGCCTCCGTTCTCGTCGCGGCCAAGCGGGCCCGGCAGATCAACTCGTACTACCACAACCTCGGCGAGGGGACATTCGACGAGTTTCCGCCTCCGATGATCGAGAGCGGCTCCAAGAACTACCTGACGATCGCGCTCGAGGAAGTCGCCGCGGGCAAGATCAAGTACGAGTACCGGTAGGGGCCACACCATGGCGCGCGTCCTGCTCGGTGTCAGCGGGGGGATCGCCGCCTACAAGTCGCTGGAGCTGGTCCGCCTCGCCACGAAGGCGGGCCATGCCGTGCGCGTCGTCCAGACGC
>JAWVGK010000381.1:0-2995 GCA_033855155.1 Solirubrobacteraceae bacterium
TCCTGCTGCGACGCGGTGACATCACGCCCGAGCGCACCGACCGCGGCCCGGCGTCCGCGGCGCGCAGCGACCGCCGGCTCGTCGAGCTGTAGCTCGGCCATGAGTCCCCCCGCACGCGGGACGTGAGAAACTTCGCCGATGGCCCAGGATCTCATCCTCGAATGCCTGCTCGACATGCCCTTGGCGAACATGACCAACCGCCCCGAGGGCATGCTGGCCATCCGCCGCGAGGACGTTCCCGAAGAGGTGCGGCCGATCGTCGACGCGTGGGTCGAGGACCACGGCGGGAGCATCGCGGAGGAGCCGTTGATCGTCGTGCACGGCGGCAAGACGCCGGTGGGCGGTGGCGGCGCGAAGTACTACGTGCTCCCGCCGGCGGCGCTGCAGCCCCCGCCGGAGTAGACGCGGTCCAGCGGGCCTCCCGTGGACGCACGACATCCACGAGCGACCCACTACGGAACCGCCGGGGCGCCGATCTCGATCGTCGGCGCGTCGCCGTCCAGTGGCAGGTCCAGCCATGCCGGGCGCGGAGCGAGCAGGCTCGCGAACGGGCGCTCGCCGTAGACGAGCTGCTCGATCGACGCCGGGCTCTGCGGCCGGCGAAACAGGTAGCCCTGCGCGAGCGCGAAGCCGCACTCGCGCGCCATCGCGAGCTGCTCGAGCGTCTCGATGCCCGCGGCGACGGCGCGCGCGTCGATGCTCTGCGCGAGCTGCGTCGTGCGCCGCAGGATCGCCGGCACGTCGTCGCGCGCACGGCGCGTCACGAGCGATCCGTCGAGCTTGATCATCGAGATCGGCAGCTGGCGTAGGTCGACCGCCCGAGCGCCGTCGCCGGCGCCGACGCCGACGTTGCGCAGCATGATCTCCACGCGCGCGTCCGCGAGCACGGCGAGGACCTGCGGCGCCATCGCCAGCGCGTCCTGCGAGATCCCCAGCGCGAGCTGCTGGCCGGTCGCGCCGTTGCGCGCCAGCGCCGCGAGCACGTCGTCGGCGAACGCCGGATCGCCGACCTGCGCGGCCGCGACGTTCACGCACGTGCGCATCGGCTGGCCGTCGCGCGTCGGCGCCCAGCGGACGGTCTGCGCGCACGCCTTCTCGAGCACCCAGCGCCCGAGCGTCACGATCTGCCCGCGCCACTCGGCGAGCGGCAGGAACTCGCCGGGCGCGATCGTGCCGAGGTCGGGGTGCTCCCAGTGCACGACCGCCTCGATCGCCGCCACCGATCCGCTGCGGAGGTCGGCGATCGGCTGGTAGTAGACGTCGAAGTCCTCGACCGTCGAGCACTCGAAGGCGGCCTCGACGAGCGTGCGGCGGTTGTCGTCCAGCGGCCGGCCGTCGTCGCCGCGCGCGGCGCGGCGGGCCTTGTTCTTCGCGGCGTACACCGCGGCGTCGGCGCGGCCGACGACTGCGGCGGCAGAGGTCTCGTCCTCGCGCAGGATCGACACGCCGACGCTGACGCTCATCGGCGGCCCGCCGGCGGTCAGCTCCTCGACCGCGAGCTTGAGCCGCGCGCCGAGCTCGTGCGCGGCGTTGTCGTCGCCGACGCCGCGGGCGACCGCCGCGATCACGTCGCCGCCGAAGCGCACCACGAGATCGTCGGGCCGCAGCGACGCGGCGAGCCGCGCGGCGAGCGCCGTCAGCCACTGCTCGGCGGCCTCCGCGAGGCCGTCGACGTCGATCAGCAAGATGGCGCAGGGCTCGCCGTCGGCGCGCAGGCGCACGAGCGCGCCGTCGATCGCCTCGTGCATGCGGCGGCGGTCGGGCGAGCGGCGCTCGTCGTCCGGCGCGGTGCTGTGCGAATTCGTCATCGGCCCCGTATTCGGCAGCTGCGCGAATTTCTTGATGCGCAGCGGCCGCGGTCGTCGCGCGCTCGGTCCCCGAGCCGCCGATCGCGGGCCGCCGCAGCGCTTCAGGCGGCGTGGCTGTACTGCGGCGGCGCGACGCCGACGGACGACAGCAGCCGCGGCGACGGATGGCCGTCGTCGGCGCTGACCTGCTTCACGCGCAGGCGCACGCGCCACTCGTCGCCGAAGTCGAAGACGTAGGCGATCCGGCGACCCTGCCCGAGGCCGAGCCCGTCCAGGCGGACCGCGGCGCTGCGCCCGGCCGGCGCGAGCGGCACGTCGCCGGCGGCGCACGGGCGGGTGAACGCCTCCTGGCCGCTCGTCCAGAAGCGTCCATCGAGCCAGAACGCGTACAGGTGGTCGTCGTCCCAGTCGAACGCCGACTGAAGCGCGTAGTGCAGGTCGACGAGCGTCAGGTCGTCGCGTACGGCGATCACGCGCCGCACTCCCCGGAACCCGACCAGCTCGGCGTCGAACACGTACGTCTGCTGGGCCATCTCGCTCCTCTCACCGCGGTTGAGGCGACACGCTACGCGCTGGCCCCGACGGAACGCGGCGCTCGTGCGCGCGAAGGACCGTCCGCGGCCGCGCTAACGTCTGCGCCCGTCGCCCATGAACCCGCCGTCCGCCACCACGCCCGCCGCCGCCGCCCCGGTCACGCCCGCGCTCGTCGATCGCCTGCGCGCCGTCTGCGGCGACGAGCACGTCTACACCGACGCCGACCAGCTGCGCACGTACGAGTCCGACGGGCTGCTGCAGTACCACGTGACGCCCGGCGTCGTCGTGCTGCCGGCGAGCACCGCCGAGGTCCGCGGCGTCGTGCGCGCGTGCTGGGCGGCCGGCGTGCCGTGGGTCGCGCGCGGGGCGGGCTCGGGCCTGTCGGGCGGGGCGCTGCCGGTCGAGCACGGCGTGCTGGTCGCGCTGACGCGGATGCGCGCGGTGCTCGACGTCGACCTGCCCAACCAACGCATCGTCGTGCAGCCGGGGGTGACGAACGCCGAGGTCTCCGCCGCCGTCGGGCCGACGCACTTCTACCCGCCCGACCCGTCGTCGCAGATCGTCTGCTCGATCGGCGGCAACGTCGCCGAGAACTCCGGCGGCGCGCACTGCTTCAAGTACGGCTTCACGACGAACTACGTCACCGGCCTGGA
>JAWVGK010000382.1:0-3842 GCA_033855155.1 Solirubrobacteraceae bacterium
GCGGCGATGACCGACCCCGCGCTCGTCGACGACTTCGCGCGCGACATCGTGCTGCTGAAGTACGTCGGGATGAACCCCGTCGTCGTGCACGGCGGCGGCCCGGACATCACGGCCTACATGGAGCGCCTGCAGATGCCCGTCGAGTTCGTGTCGGGCCTGCGCGTCAGCGACGAGGCGACCGTCGAGGTCGCGAAGATGGTCCTCGTCGGCAAGGTCAACAAGGACATCGTGCTGCGCCTCAACCGCCACGGGCAGCCGGCGGTCGGCCTCTGCGGCGACGACGGGTCGCTGTTTCGCGTGCGCCGCCAGGCCGCGCCGTCGGGCGAGGACATCGGCTTCGTCGGGCACATCGAGAAGGTCGACGTCGGCGTGCTCGAGCACATCGCGCTGGACTACATCCCGGTGATCGCGTCGGTCGGCGCCGACCGCGAGGGCAACTCCTACAACGTCAACGCCGACGAGGCCGCGGGCGCGATCGCGCGCGAGCTGGGCGCCTACAAGGTGATGTTCCTGACCGACGTCGCCGGCTGGCTGCGCGATCCGCGGGACCCGACCTCGGTCATCACGTCCGCGCACGCGGACGAGGTCGAGGAGGCGCTGGCGCACATCGACGGCGGCATGCGCCCGAAGCTGCAGGCCTGCGTCAACTCGATCCACGGCGGCGTGCGCGCCGCGCACATCGTCGACGGCCGCGTCTCGCACTCGCTGCTGCTCGAGCTGTTCACCGACGCCGGCTCGGGCACGAAGATCGTCCCGGCGGCGTGATGGCCCTCGAGGACCTCCAGGCGCTGGAGCGCGAGCACGTCGTGCCGGCATACGCGCGCATGCCGGTGGCGTTCGTGCGCGGCGAGGGCGCGCGGCTGTGGGACTCCGACGGCACGGAGTACCTCGACTTCCAGACCGGCCTCGCGGTGACGTCGCTCGGCCACGCCCATCCGGCGGTGGTGCGGGCCATCCGCGACCAGGCCGGGATGCTGCTGCACGTCTCCAACCTGTTCTACTCCGAGCCCGCGATCCGGCTCGCCAAGCGCCTCGCCGAGAGCTCGCTCGGCGGCAAGGTGCACTTCGCCAACTCCGGCACCGAGGCCAACGAGGCCGCGCTGAAGATCGCGCGCAAGGCCAAGCAGGGCGGCGACGTCATCTCGGTGCACCGCGGCTTCCACGGTCGCACGTACGGCTCGCTGTCGGCGACGCCGCAGGAGGCCAAGCAGGCGCCGTTCGCCCCGCTCGTGCCCGGCTTCTTCGCCGTCGCGCCGACTGCCGAGGCGATCGCCGGCGCCGTCGACGACCGCACCGCCGCGGTGATCCTCGAGCCGGTGCAGGGCGAGAGCGGCGTCTGGGCGCTCGGCGACGACGTCCTGCGCGCCGCGCGCGCGGCCTGCGACGAAC
The DNA here is from genome assembly GCA_033855155.1 of Solirubrobacteraceae bacterium. GTDB lineage: Bacteria > Actinomycetota > Thermoleophilia > Solirubrobacterales > Solirubrobacteraceae > CADCVQ01. Next base: position 1,390 of record JAWVGK010000382.1, read on the forward strand.
ACGGCGCCGCGCTGATCTACGACGAGGTGCAGTGCGGCCTCGGGCGCACCGGCACGCTGTGGGCCTACGAGGACGCCGGCGTCGTGCCGGACATCCTGACGTCGGCGAAGGCGCTCGCGGGCGGCCTGCCGATCGGCGCGGTGATCTGCGGCCCGCGCTTCGCCGACGTGCTTGCGCCCGGCGACCACGGCTCGACGTTCGCCGGCGGACCGCTCGTCTGCGCGGCGGCGCACGCGGTGCTCGACGTCGTCTGCGACCCCGAGCTGCTGGCGCGCGTGCGTGCGCTCGGCGAGCGCCTGGCGGCGGGGCTGGCGCTGCTGCCGGGCGTCGTCGAGGTCCGCGGTCGCGGGCTGATGCTCGCGTGCGACCTGCGCGACGGCGGCGCGCCCGAGCTCGTGCGCCGCGCGCTGCTCGCGCAGCGCCTCGTGCTCAACGCCACCGGCCCCGCGACGATTCGCCTGCTGCCCGCGTTGACGATCGCCGACGCCGACGTCGACGAGGCGCTCGCGCGCCTGCGCGCGCTGCTGTCGTAGAACCTGCCGCGGCGAGCGTCGCGCACAACGACCGCGGGCCCTCCGAGGGAGGGCCCGCGCGCCGAATCGCCAGGCTCGGGTGAGCCGGGGTCGCTACCCGGCCCTGACCGTCACGTTCTTCTTCACGCGCTGACGGTTGTTGTCGGCGTCGATGACGGTCACGGTCACTTCACCGGCGACGCTGCGCAGGCGCCGCAGGACCGACAGCCGCTGGGTGTTGAAGCTGAAGATCGCGAAGCCGATCTTCTTTTCGTCGAGCTGCAGCGGCGCGGTCGCGAACGTCACCTTGCGCACCGGCCTGGCCGGGAAGCCGAAGCCCTGCGGCTGGATCTTGTTGCGCGAGCGGATCTTCATCTGGCCCGAGCAGGTATCGACCGCGAGCGCCTTGCAGAAGACCCGCACGCGGACGACGCCCTTGAGGCGGCCCTTCATCGGGACCCTGATCGTCGTGGCGTCGATCCGGATCATCGGGTTCGCGCAGGACACCTTCTCCGTTCCGCAGATCGACTGGGTCTTGCCGGGCGGGCCCGGCGGTCCCGACGATCCCCTGGTGCCGGCCGGGCCCTGCGCGCCGTTGGTCCCGTTCGTCCCATTCGTGCCGTTCGTGCCGTTGGTCCCGTTCGTGCCGGGCTGGCCTGTCGCGCCGACGCCTGGCGTCGTGAACACCACGGTGTTGGCGACGGTCGTGCCGACGGCGTTGACCGCGGTCACGCGGACGCGGTAGGCCGTCTGGGGCGTGAGCCCGGAGACGACCGCCGTGTTCGGCTGCACGTCGGCCGTCCCGCTCCCGATCGACGCCACGAACGTGCCTACGGTGACCGGGACGCGGTTGGTGAACGTCCCCGCGGGTGCGCTGTCCAGGCCGTAGTCATAGAAGTACTGCGTGTCCGAGCCGTTGGGATTGATCACGCTGTTGAGTCCGGCCGTGTTGGGGGTCGCGAACGGCGCGATCGTCGTCGCCGTCGGCTCGCAGTCCGTCGTGAAGTTCAGGATGGCGCCGACGTTGGTCCCTGCTCCTGGAGCGCCCGAGTTCGTCGCCTCGATCCGGAAGAAGTACTGCGTGCACTTCGTCAGGCCGGCGATGTCGCGCGAGCGCGGTTGGACGTCGATCCTGTTGCCGCCGTTGAACGGTCCCGCGACGATCGTGTCCGCACCCAGGAGATTCGCGGTCTTGCCGTAGCGGAAGGAGTAGGTCGTCGGCAGGCCCTGGGCGTTGGTCGTGCCGTTCAGCGTCGCGCTCGTCGCGAGGACGTTCGTGGCGGGCAACGTGACGACCGCCGGAGGCGAGACGAACGTCGGGGTGCCGTCGGCGACGCGCAACCCGATGTTGTCGAAGCGCAACGTCGACTTGCTCGTCGCGGCGATGACGAGCGTGGTCTGGAACGTCGTGCGGATCTCCAGCCGGTACTGCCCCGCGACGACCGGAACCGTGGTCGTGGCGCCCGCCTCCCAGCCGGTGTCCTGCGGGCCGAGCAGGGCATTCCTCGTGATCGTCTCCGAGGTCAGCGGCGTCTCGGCGTTCGACGGCTCGCTGACCAGCACGAACTGATACTGGGCCTGATCGCCGAGCGCGATGACCGAGTCGAGCATCGCGCGGCGGTTGAACGACAGCGTGGCCGGCCCCGAGCCGGTGACCGTGAACGAGGGCGAGCGGAAGGTCCCCTTGCCCTGAACGAGGGTCAGCGGAGGGATCAGCGCAAGCGCGTTGGCGGCGGTGTCGAAGCGGCTCTCGATCGAGCCAGGCGGTTCGGGCGGGTTGTTGGCGCCGTCGGTGGGGCTGGTCGTGTTCGTGACCTCGCAGACGACGCCCGCGAGCGCGATCGGGATGAGGCTCGGCAGCAGCGTGCAGCTGTCGGTCGCCGCCGTGAACCCGTCCGCCGAGCCGTTGTCGAACGTCGTGCCGGTCAGCTGGTTGTTCGG
>JAWVGK010000383.1:0-4425 GCA_033855155.1 Solirubrobacteraceae bacterium
GCCGTGACGCAGGCGTACCTCACGCTGTCGGAGGTGCTCGGCCATGCCGACCTGCTCGTCGCCGACGGGCGCGTCGCCGAGCAGCGCGACGCGGGCGTCGTGCGCTTCGCCGCGTCGTGAGCGGCGACACGGCGACGCTGCGCACGCTCGCCGACAACGGCATGCGCGTCGTCGAGATGCCCGTCGCCGGACGGCTGGCGACGTCGATCTCGATCGCGTTCGCGGCCGGCTCGCGCCACGAGCGCGCGGGCGAGATCGGCGTCGCGCACCTGCTCGAGCACATGGCCTTCAAGGGCACGCGGAGCCTGCCGACGGCGCGCGAGCTCAACCGCAGCGCCGAGCGCCTCGGGACCGAGCTCAACGCCAACACGTCGCCGGACTACGTCGAGTTCCACGCGATCGTCCGCGCGCAATGGGCGACCGAGGTCGCGGCGATGCTCGTGGACCTCTGCGCTCGCCCGCTGCTGCCGGCCGAGCTGCTGGAGGGCGAGCGCGACGTCGTGCTGCAGGAGATCGCCGACGACGACGACGAGCCCGCCGTGGCGGCCGACCGCCTGCTGTCGGCGGCGCTGTTCGCCGGACACCGCCTCGCGACGCCGGTCACCGGCGAGGCCGAGCACGTGCGGCACCTGCAGCACTACGACCTGCTGGCGTTTCGCAAGCGCTGCTGGAGCCCGGCGGCGGGTGTCGCGGTGCTCGCCGGCAACCTCGACCACGTCGACCGCGCGCGGCTCGACGAGCTGCTGCTCGACATCCCGCCGCGCCCGGCCGCGCAGCCGCCTCCGCCGATCGTCGCGTTCGAGCCGCGGATCGAGCTCGAGCCGCGCGACGGGGACGTCGCACACCTGCGCATCGCCTACGACGTCCCCGGCCTCGACCTGACCGACGCGCGCCAGCGCGCGATCGCCGACGTCTTCTCGCAGGTGCTCGGCGGGCCTATGGGCTCGCGCCTGGTCGACGAGCTGCGCGAGCAGCGCAGCCTCTGCTACGCGATCGACGGCTGCGTCTGGGGCTACCCGCGGCGCGCGATGCTGTCGGTCGACGCCAGCGTGCAGGGCTCCCGGCTCGCGCAGGCCTACGAGCTCGTCGACGCGATCGTCTCCGACCTGCGCCTACATGGGCCGACCGCGGAGGAGGCGCAGCGCATGCGCGCCTACGCCATCGGCATGTTCGCGCTGAGCTTCGACTCGATCGGCGCGTGCGCCGGCCACGCGCTCGAGACGCTGATGGAGTACGGCGACGAGCAGATCGAGCCGCTGGCGTACCTGCGCGCGATCGAGTCCGTCACGCGCGAGGACCTCGCCGAGCTCGCCGCGCGGATCGCGCCGCGGCCGTGCATCGGCTGCGCCGGCGACGTCGATGCCGGCGCGTTGGCGTAGCGCGGGTCGTCAGGCGGGCTTGCGCGCCTCGACCTCGGCGCCCGTGTAGAGCGTCTTGAGCTTGAGCTTGCCGAAGCGCTCGTCGAGCGGGTAGCCCATCCGGAAGACGAGGAACAGCGCCTTGTTCAGCGGGCGCACCCAACGCCGGTGATCGGTGCGCGGCAGCAGGAAGTGCACGAGGTTCGTCAGCTGCAGGAAGGCGCCGGAGTACGGCTTCTCGTCGATGCGCACGATCTCGAAGCCCGCGCGCTCGAACAGCTGGCGCATGCCGAAGGTCGTGAAGCGGCTGACGTCCTCGGGGAAGCCGTGCACGCCGAAGGTGAACGGGATCCACGCGAACACGGGCGCGCCGGGCTTCAGCACGCGATACATCTCGCGCACGACCTGGTAGGGGTCGTCGACGTGCTCGAGCACGGAGATCGCGAGCGCCGCGTCGAAGCGGTCGTTCTCGATCGGCATCGCGTGCGCGTCGCCGACGACGTCGGGGTGCTGGCCCGCGTCGGCGTCGAACTTCGTCAGCTTGCAGTCGAAGTACGGGCGGTGGTCGTAGTGCCCGGCGCCGACCTCGAGCACCTCCGCGTCGCGCGGGTGCGAGCGACACCACGCCTCGAGGTTCGGCTGCAGGATGCGCCTCGCGGCGCCGTGGTTCATGTCGTAGCGAACGGTGCGCAGGCCCATGGACGCGCCAGCTTATTGGCCGCGAGCGGTTCGCCCCTTGGCCGCAGGCGGTCCGCCGCCTTGGCCGCGCGCGTCCGTTGGCAGCGCGCCGTCCCCCCGTGGCCGCCGGCGGCCGCTCAGCTCGCGCGGCGCCCGATCCCGATGACCTGGTAGCCGAGCAGCCCGGGCAGACGGCGTCCGAGCGCCTGCCAGGCGGGCTCGGCGCGGCGCGCCAGCGGCGCGGGCAGCGCCACGTGGTTGCGCAGCGCCGGCACGATCGCGTCGAGCTCGGGCTCGCGCAGGCCGGCGTCGGCGAGCAGCGTCGCGACGGAGTCGCGCGTGAACCAACGCAGGTGGCTGGAGTCGAACGTGCCGCTGTCGCGGGCCGGCCAGCGCCCGCGGGCGAGCGTCAGGCGGGCGGCCCAGTGCGCGACGTTCGGCACGCTCAGCAGGACCGCCGCGCCGGGACGCGCCCAGCCGGCCGCGCGGCGCAGCGCCGCGACCGGATCGGGGAGGTGCTCGAGCACGTCGGCGAGCACGACGAGGTCGAACGAGTCCGGCGCGAACGGCAGGCCGGGATCCTCGAGTGCGCCCTGCACGACGTGGTCGGCGACCTGCGACGCGGCGTGCGCCGCCGTCGCCGAAAGCTCCAGCCCGGCGAGGTAGCCGGCGCGCGGGCGCAGCAGCGCGAGCAGGCCGCCCGACGCGCAGCCGAGGTCGAGCACGCGCCCGCCCTCGGGCAGCAGCCGCTGGGCGTGCGCGGCGATCGCGCCGTTGCCGAACGCGGCGTAGGTCCGCGCCTTGGCCTCGTAGAGCTCGGCGAGAGCGGGGTCGGTTGGCACGCGCGCAGCGTACCTCGGCTGTTTGACGAAATGTCGACATCGGCGCCCGGAGTGACTACTGTTGCGGGTGTGATCTACGGGGTTTCTCGATAAACCCATAGAGCACTTTCGGAAACCAGTCCATCGGACGGCACGGGATCCATCGGCCCGGACCGGACGCGGAGGCACACCATGGAAGTCCCACTGCGACGGGGGCAGCTGCTGGCCGAGATCTCGACCGCGACTGTCGCGTTGCTGCACGACCACTACGGCCGCGGCCCGATGCAGGCCAAGACCTATGCGCTGGACGACATCATCGTCGTCGTCATGCGTGGCAGCGGGTTCACGGCGCTCGAGCAGACGATCATCGACGACGACGGCGGCGACCGCGTCGTTGCCATGCGCAACGAGTTCCAGCGTGTCATGGAGGATCGCTTCCGGGACACGATCGAGGGGCTGACGGACCGCAAGGTGCTGGCGTTCCTGTCGCAGGCGCACGTCGACCCGGACATCACGGTCGAGGTGTTCTTCATCGACCGGCCGCTGGACGACTGTGGGTCCTGCGAGGTCGTCGCGCCCGAGTAGCACCTGCACAGAAGGGGTTGCGACGTCTCCCGTAGGCCTCTATGGTGACGCGCTCGCAGTCTCTCGTGTGCGGCCGGGGCGTCGTGTCGAGGGGTTGCCGCGCATCGAGCGGAACGATTACGAGGTCACACGCTGGCCTCGCCGTTGACGGTCCGTGGTGTCTCCATCGAGTTGTGCCACGTCAGGAGTCCGCTCATGCCAATCCTTCGCCCGATCGCCGGTCGATCGCAGCCCGACCCGCGCGCCCACCGCCGCATGACATGACCGCCGGCGACGAGCACGACCGCCATCCATGGCCGTCCGCGCGAGCCAGCCAGGAGCTCGCCTCCCTGCGCGGCAGGCCGCTGGGCAACTGCGCGAGCTGCGGTGAGGCGGTGTTCGCGGCCGAGAGCTTCACGCGCTTTCGCGGCCGCGTCGCGCACGTGCGCTGCGCGGTCGCCGAGCGCCACGGCCGACCGGTGCAGCCGGCGCGCTCCGCGCCCGCCGTGCACAGGCGGTCGCGATGAGCCCGGATGCGGCGTCGCCGCCGCGCGAGGGTGGATCGGCGCTGGAGCGCGAAGGCGAGTCGGGGCTCGAGCGCGAGGGTGGGTCGGCGCGGGAGCGCGAAGGCGGGCCGGGATTCGAGCGCGACAGCGGGTCGGCACTCGACCGCGAGCGCGCCGGGCGCCTGCGCGACCTTGCCGCGCAGGAGCGCGATCGGGCAGCGGCACTGCGCGACCTCGAGGCGCAGGCCCGCGACGAGGTCTCGCAGCGGCGCACAGCCGCCGCCGACGGGACCCGTCCGCGCAGCGGCCGTGAGGTCGTCGTACGGGCGGCGCTCGAGCGCTGGCGCGCGGCCGAGGATCGCGCACGCGCCGCCCAGCAGCGCGCGCTGGCCGCGCAGGCGCGCGAGCACGCCGCCCGCGATCGCGAGATGGCGGCCCACGACCGCGAGGCCTGCGTGCGCGAGCACGCGCCGTCGCCGGAAGCCGTGCTGCGCGAGC
>JAWVGK010000384.1:0-7923 GCA_033855155.1 Solirubrobacteraceae bacterium
CGATCGCGCTGACCAGCCATGCCCGCAAGCACGGCCTCGCCATCACCCCCCGCAACGTCCTTCTCGGGCGCACCGTCGCCGAGATCGCCGAGCTCGCCACCGACGCCCGGCCCGGGGCCAAGAGCGATGTCGGCACCGGCATCCTGTCCTCGACGCCGATCATCCGCTGGCTGGAGGAGCTCACGGACCGCCTCGACGGGTTCTACCAGTCCGTCACCGTCCAGGTCCCGGCGGGCGCGAACGCGCACGACGTCCGACGTGCGCTGCAGGCGGTCCTCGACCACCACGACATGCTCCGCGCGCGCCTGCTGCGCGACGGCGGTGCCTGGCGTCTGGAAGTTCCCGAGCCGGGCGCCGTCGACGCCGGCGGGCTGCTCGCGCGCGTCGACGTGCCACCGCACCCCGGCAGCGCCGCGGATCTCGTCGCGCTGATCGCCGAGCACGAGGCGCTCGCCGTCGCGCGGCTGGACCCCGACGCCGGCGTGATGCTGCAGGCGGTCTTCCTCGATCGCACGACCGCGACCGGCCAGCCGGCCCCCGGTCGCCTGGTGCTGGCGGCCCACCACCTCGTCGTCGACGGCGTCTCGTGGCGCATCCTGATCGAGGACCTCGCCACCGCATGGACGCAGATCCAGGCCGGCGACAGCATCGAGCTCGCCGCCGTCCCGACCTCCTTTCGCACCTGGGCACAGGCGCTGCAGCGCGCCGGCCGCGATCGCGCCCGTGCGGCCGAGCAGCCGCTCTGGGAAGCGACGGCGATCCGTCCCGCCGGCCGCTTCGCGACCCGGCCCCTGGATCCACAGCGCGACACCGCGGCCACGATCCGCGAGCGGACCATCACGCTGGAGTCCGCCTGTACCGCTTCCCTGCTGGGGCGGGCGCCGGCGGCGCTGGGCGTCACCATCAACGACATCCTGCTCGGCGGGCTGGGTGCGGCCGCCGCCGAGTGGCGCCGGCGCAGCGGCCGCCCGGCCGGCAGCGGCACGCTCGTCGCGCTCGAGGGCCACGGCCGCGAGGAGCACGTCGCCGGTGCCGACCTCTCGCGAACGATCGGGTGGTTCACCTCAACTTTCCCGGTGCACCTCGACGTCGCCACGGACATCTGGCCGGGCGTCGAGGCGGGCGAGCGCGAGGTCGTCGAGCCGCTCGTCGCCGGCGTCGGCGCCGCGCTGTGCGCGATCGCCGACGGAGGCCTGGGCTACGGCATCCTGCGCTACCTCGATCCCGCGGCTCGCGACGCGCTCGCGGTCGCCGCCCAGCCCGAGCTGCAGTTCAACTACCTCGGGCGCTACATCGCCCAGCAGGGAGGCGACTGGCGCACGCCCGCGGACCTCAGTCCGCTCAACGGCGGCCGCGGAGCGGACATGCCCGCCGGCTACCCGCTGGTGCTCGACGCGATGGCAGTCGACGTCGACGGGCTGCCCGAGCTGCGGGCGTCCTGGGAGTGGGCCGCCGCGGTGCTGCAGGAGGACGACGTGATGGCGCTGGGCGAGCTCTGGTTCGTCGCGCTGCGCGGCATCGTCCGGGCCGCGACACCGCGACGGTCGCAGTAGGACCGGGCACGCGGCGGGGGTCCCGAACCCGGTGTCTTGGCAGACTGCCCGCGTATGCATTAGGGTGACCTAATTAGGGATCCCTAACGACGATTCAGGGCGCTGGTTGCGCCCCGGAGCATCGTCGTTGGGCCCTGCTCTCAACCACAGGAGTGCCCGATGACCAACCCGTTCGATGACGTCCAGGGCGTGTTCCACGTGCTCGTCAACCACGAGCGACAGCATTCGCTGTGGCCGGCGTTCGCCGAAGTCCCCGACGGCTGGGAGATCGTGCTCGGGGACGTCACGCGCGATGCGGCTCTCGCCTACGTCGACAAGAACTGGAACGACATGCGGCCCGCCAGCCTGGTCGAGGCGATCGAGCGCCGGACGCCCGTGGCGGCGACGGAGAGCGGACGGGCATGACGTCGGAGTGCTGGCGGCCGGAGCCCGACGTCGACGTCGTCGGGGTCGGCTTCGGACCGTCGAACCTCGCGCTCGCGATCGCCATCCACGAAGGCGGCGGGCAGTCGGCTCGGTTCTTCGAGCGCAAGCCGGCGTTCGCCTGGCATCGCGGGATGTTGATCGACGACGCGACGATGCAGGTGTCGTTCCTGAAGGACTTGGCCACCATGCGCAATCCCGCCAGCGACTTCAGCTTCGTGTCGTTCCTGCACCAGCGCGGGCGGCTCGTCGACTTCATCAACTTCAAGACCCTGTTCCCGCTGCGAATCGAGTTCCACGAGTACCTCGAGTGGGCCGCCGCGCGACTGTCGCACCTGGTCAGCTACGCCCACGACGTGATCGACGTCGAACCCGTCCGCGACGCCGACGAGCGGCTCGTCGCCTTCGACGTCGTCGCGATCGACGAGCGTGGCGCACGACGCGTCACGCGCGCGCGCAACGTCGTCGTCGCGACCGGCCTGACCCCGGTGCTGCCCGCCGGCGTGGAGCGCGACGAGCACGTCTGGCACACCAGCGAGCTGCTCGATCGCGCCGGGCGCCTGGCGGCATCGGGAGCGACGCCGGGGCGCTTCGTCGTGGTGGGGGCCGGGCAGAGCGCGGCCGAGGCCGTGGCCTACCTGCACCGCGAGTTCACGTCCGCCGAGGTCTGCGGCGTGTTCGCCAAGTTCGGGTACTCGCCGGCCGACGACTCGCCGTTCGCAAACCGGATATTCGATCCCGATGCCGTGGCGCTCTTCCACGGCGCCCCGAGCGAGATCAAGCGGTCGCTGATCGACTACCACCGCAACACCAACTACTCCGTCGTGGACGCCGACCTCATCGAGGCCCTCTATCGCCAGCACTATCGCGAGCGCGTGCAGGGGCGAGAGCGGCTGCGCATGATGGGCGCGTCGCGGATCGAGCACCTCGACGTCGGCGATCACGGCGTCGACGCAGTCGTCGCCTCGCTGGCCACCGGTGACCGCGCGCTGCTGCGATGCGACGCGATCGTCTTCGCGACGGGCTACCGGCCCGCCGATCCGGCGATCCTGCTCGGTCAGACCGGCGGGCTCTGCCGGCACGACGACTGCGGCCTCGTCGTCATGCGCAGCGATCACAGCGTCGCCCTGACCGAGCCCAGCGAGGGCGCCATCTATCTGCAGGGCGCAACCGAGCACGCCTTCGGCCTGGCCTCGAGCCTGCTGTCGACGGTCGCCGTTCGTGCGGGGCAGATCCTCGACGCGATGACCGCCAGGCGGGGAGCCGGCAGGTCCGCGTCGGTCGTCGCTTGAGCTACGCCAGCAGCCGACGCATGGCGGGATGAGCCGTCAGATATCCGCCCATCCGGTCGAAGTACGCGCGTCCGGTCAACTCGCGGCCGGCTTCTGTCCGAACGCGCTGGATCACGAGGCCGTGGTTGCGGCCACGATGGCACTGCGGACCGCACGCGATCACGACGCCGTCGCCCTCCCGGTAGAAGATGCGCCCGGCGGTGCCACCGTAGACGCGTCCGGACACCGAGGCCTCGAGGACGCCGATCCGCTCGTCGCCGCGAAACGTGAAGGCGTTGGGGTACGGGTCGGCCTGTGCCCGGACGAGGTTGACGATGTCCCGCGCCGACCAGGACCAGTCGATCCGGTTCTCCTCCTCGGTGCGCTTGTGGAAGAAGCTCGAGCGCGACCGATCCTGGACCAGTCGCTCGCCCGTCCCGGACTCGATCAGCTCCAGCGCGTCGATCGTGAGCGGGCCGAACAGGTCCAGCGTCTTGTGTACCAGCGACGCGCTCGTGTCGTGCGGCTCGACCTCGACGCTGCGCTGCAACACGATGTCGCCGGTGTCCAGCTCGCTGTCCATTTCGTGGACGGTCACCCCGACGCGCTCCTCGCCGTTGATCAGCGCCCACGTGATCGGCGCGAACCCGGCGTACCGCGGCAGCAGCGAGTCGTGGGTGTTCAGCGTGCCGTAGCGAGGAATCGAGAAGATCGCCGGCGCGATCCACGTGCGCCAGTTGACGGCGACGATGATGTCGGCGCGGGACTGCCGGATGCGCTCGGCGAGCTCGGCGTCGCCGGCCAGCGCCTGATCGCGGTAGATGGTCGGGATCGCATGCTCGAGTGCCAGCTCGTCGACGGCGTCCGGCCACAGCTGCTCGTACGGGTCGTTGCCGGCGGGGTGCGTGACCAGCAGGACCACCTCATGGCGGGAGTCCAGCAGCGCCTGCAGCAGTCGGTGGCCCCAGGTCTGATATCCGAAGAGCGCGACGCGCATCAGTCGGAGGCTCCGGATGCCGAGCCCGCACCGCCACCCACGCCTGCTCCGCTGATCGACGACATGCTATTAGGGTACCCTAAGTTCCCGGTTGGTGGCGGGTCGGGACGATCACGGCGAGCATCGAGCCGGCGGACGCGAAGGCGAGACCGGACAGCGGGAGCACGAGCGCGATCGCCTCCCCCATCACGAGACGCGGCGATGGCTTGCCGGGCCGAGTTCGGGTACCCTAATGGGTGCTGTTTGGGTGCCCGAACACCCGATGTCGACGAGCCACCCTGGGAGGGGACGATGTTCGCAGTTGGCCTGCGCAGGACGGTCGGCCGCGCCGCGACGGCCACGGACGCGCGCTGATCGATGGCCGCCGCGGCTTCAGTCGCAGCGCCGGCGGCCTCGTCGACGACGGCGCTGCTCGCGTCGCAGCGGGCTCGCGCGGTGGGGCTGGCGGCGGCGCTCGCCGTCCTCCTCGGATGCGTGCTGGCGTCGCTGGCGATCGGGTCGCTGACTATCCCGGTGGGCGAGGTGATCGCGGCGTTGACGGCGTTCGACAACTCCGACGCCCACGTGATCGTCACCGAGCTGCGCGTTCCGCGAACCGAGATCGGGTTGCTCGTCGGCGCGGCACTCGGCGCGGCGGGAGCGCTGATGCAGGGCGTCACGCGCAACCCGCTCGCCGATCCCGGAATCCTCGGCATCAACGCCGGCGCGGCGTTCGCCGTCGTGCTGGCGATCTACGTGCTCGGCGTGTCGACGACCGCGACATACGCGGCGTTCGCGCTGCTGGGCGCCGGCATGTCCGCGGTGGCGCTCTATGCGCTGGGTGCGTCGGGGCGCGACGGCGCCACCCCGATCAAGGTCGCGCTCGCGGGGGCGGTGCTGACCGCGCTGCTGGTGTCGCTGACGAGCGCGGTGCTGATCTTCGATACGCGGACTCTCGACGAGTTTCGCTTCTGGATCGTCGGCTCGATCGCCGGGCGCGACAGCGCCGTCGTGCTGTCGGTGGCGCCGTTCATCGTCGCCGGCCTGCTCGTCGCGCTGCTCGCCGGACGCTGGCTGAACGCGCTCGCCCTCGGCGACGACGTCGCGCGTTCGCTGGGCCAGCGCGTCGGCCGCGTGCGGGCGGCGTCCGCGCTCGGCTTCGTCCTGCTGTCCGGCGGAGCGGTCGCCGCCGCGGGCCCGATCGCGTTCGTCGGGCTGACCGTCCCGCACGTCGCCCGCACGCTGGTCGGAGCCGACTACCGCTGGATCGTGCCGTACAGCATCGTGCTCGGCGCGATCCTGCTGCTGGCCAGCGACGTGCTCGGCCGCGTCGTCGCGCGGCCGGGCGAACTCGAGGTCGGCATCGTCACGGCGGTGCTCGGCGCGCCGTTCTTCATCTGGCTCGTACGACGCCGCAGGCTGGCGGAGCTGTGAGCACACGGCGCGTCACGATGCGCTGGCGGACGTTCTCGCTGCGCGTCGACGTGCGCGTGCTCGTCGTGCTGACGACGCTCGCGTTCGCGACGCTCGTGGTGTTCACGCTGAGCGTCGCGCGCGGCGAGTTCCCGATCGCCCCCGTCGACGTGCTCGCGACCCTCGTCGGCGCGGGCGACCACGCGACGAACTTCATCGTGCTCGATCTGCGACTGCCGCGCGCGCTGACGGCCGTGCTCGCCGGCGGCGCGTTGGGCATCGCCGGCGCGATCTTCCAGGACCTCGCGCGCAACCCGCTCGTCGCGCCGGACGTCATCGGCATCACGAGCGGCGCCTCGCTTGCCGCGATCACGGTGATCGTCTTCGGCGACGCGAACGGCGGGCTGTCGGTTCCGCTCGCCGCACTCGGTGGCGCGCTCGTCGCGGGGGTCGTGCTCTACGCGCTGGCATGGCGCGGCGGCGTGCAGGGCTATCGGCTCGTGCTGGTCGGCATCGGCGTGGCGGCGCTGCTGACCGCCGGGATCAACTACGTGCTCACCCGCGGTCAGGTCTACGAGATCGCCCAGGCCTACGTGTGGCTCGTCGGATCGCTGAACGGCCGCGGCTGGGAGCAGGTCTGGCCGCTCACCGCCACGCTCGCGCTGCTGCTCCCGGCAGGTCTCGTGCTCGGCCGCCAGCTCGAGGTGCTGCAACTCGGAGACGACGTCGCCCGCGCGCTCGGGGTCCGCGTCGAACGCGCCCGCCTCGCGCTGCTGGCGGTGGCGATCGTCCTCACCGGCGTCGCGGTCTCGGCGGCCGGCCCGATCGCGTTCGTCGCGTTCATCGCGCCGCACATCGCGCGCCGCGCCAGCGCCACCGTGTCGCCGTCGGGCGTGCTGCCCGTCGCCGCCGCATCGGGCGCGCTGCTCGTGCTCGGCTCCGACCTCGCGGGGCGCCTGCTGTTCGCTCCGACCGAGATCCCGGTCGGGATCGTGACGGCGATCGTCGCGGCACCGTACTTCCTGTACCTGCTGCGCCGCGCCAACCGCCTGGGAATCACGGGATGAGCGACGAGCCGCTGCTGCAGGCCGTCGCCCTCACGCTCGCCTACGACGAGCGCGCCGTCGTGCGCGACCTCGATCTCGTCGTGCCACGCGGGCTGATCACCGCGGTCGTCGGCGCCAACGGCTGCGGCAAGTCGACGCTGCTGCGGGCACTCGCACGCCTGATGCGCCCGCGCGCCGGCTGCGTCCTGCTCGACGGCCGTTCGATCGCCGAGCTCTCGACCAGGGAGGTGGCCAAGCGCCTCGGGATCCTCCCGCAGTCGCCGCTGGCGCCCGACGGGTTGGCCGTCGAGGATCTCGTCGCCCGCGGCCGCTATCCCCACCAGACGCTGTTTCGCCATTGGTCGCCCGACGACGAGGCCGCCGTCGAAGCGGCGCTCGCCGCCACGCAGACGACCGACCTGCGCCGACGCCCCCTGGACGAGCTCTCAGGCGGCCAACGTCAGCGCGCCTGGATCGCCATGACCCTTGCCCAGCAGACCGAGATCCTGCTGCTCGACGAGCCCACGACCTTCCTCGACCTCGCCCACCAGATCGAGGTCCTCGACCTGCTCGCCGACCTCGTCGCAGACCACGGTCGCACCGTCGTGATGGTGCTCCACGACGTCAACCAGGCCTGCCGCTACGCCGACCACGTGGTCGCGATGCGCGACGGCGCCATCCACGCGGCGGGCGCGCCGGGCGACGTCGTCGACGCCGCGCTCGTACAAGACGTCTTCGGCCTCGAAGCGCGCGTCATCGAAGACCCGACGACCGGTACGCCGCTCTGTCTGCCGACGGGGCGCCGCGCGCGCCACCTCCAACGCAGCGTCTCCTGACCTCACGCCGATGCGGCGTGATCGCGCGAACCCGTCCTGCTCGCGTCAGGCGGCGCGTCTGCGGAGGACGGCCACCCGCGACGCTGTTCGTCGTGCCACCGCCGGTGCCCGTCGCGCCGCCGGTCGCCGGCAGGCCGGACAGCCCGACGACGAACGTGCCGTCGTAGCCCCCGGCCGCGTTCGGCGTCAGCTGCACGAGCAGCTTCGCGCCGTCGCTGCCGTAGATGTTGTCGGCGGAGTTCGCGACGCTCGGCGTGCCGCGCGAGCTGTAGGCGCTCGTCGCGTAGACCTCGTAGACAAGCACGGGGTCGAAGAACAGCTGCGAGTTGAACTCGTAGGTCGTGCTCGAGCCGCTGAAGACGCGCACCTTGAAGTGGATGTGCACCGCGCGGCCCGCGTACCAGC
>JAWVGK010000385.1:0-3420 GCA_033855155.1 Solirubrobacteraceae bacterium
GGCGGCCTCGACGTGACGGTGCCCCACTGGCGGCGCAACGACGTCTCGCGCGAGGTCGACCTCGTCGAGGAGGTCGCGCGGCTGCACGGCATGGACGACCGCCTGCCCGCGACGCTGCCCAGCCGCCGCGGCGCCGTCGGCGCGCTGTCCGCGGCTCAGCGCCTGCGCCGCCGCGCCGAGGACGCGCTCGCCGGCCGCGGGCTGCTGGAGATCGTCGGCTGGAGCTTCGACACGCCCGCGCGCGACGACCGCCTGCGCTTGGCGGCCGACGACCCGCGCCGCCGCCACGTCGTGATCGACAACCCGATGAGCGCCGACCAATCCGTGCTGCGCACGACGCTGCTGGGCTCGCTGCTCGACGTCGCCGGCCACAACGCCGCGCACGGGCAGGGCGTGCCGGGGATCTTCGAGTGCGGCGGCGTCTACCTCGCGACCGGCGAGCGGCTGCCGCACGAGCACGTGGCGCTCGGCGCGCTCGTCCCCGGCGACGTGTTCGCCGCCAAGGGCTACCTCGAGGCGCTGCTGCGCGCGCTGCGCGTGGCCGCGACGTTCGCCGCCGCGCCGCAGCCGTTCCTGCACCCCGGGCGCAGCGCCGAGGTCCGCGCCGGCGACACGCTCGTGGGCTGGGTCGGCGACGTGCATCCGCTCGTCGCCGCCGAGTGGGACCTCGCCGGCGTCGCGGCGTTCGAGATCGACCTCGACCTCGTCCTGGCCGGCATCGATCCCGTCGCGCACTACGACGACCTGACGTCGTTCCCCGCGCTGCGCGAGGACATCGCGATCGTCGTTGACGCGGGCGTGCCCGCGGCCAGCGTGCTCGCGACCGTCCGCGAGGCGGGCGGGAGGCTGCTCGCCGGCGCCGAGGTCTTCGACGTCTACCGCGGCGAGCAGATCGCGCCCGGCCGCACGTCGCTGGCGATCGCGCTGACGTTCCGCGCGAAGGACCGCACGCTGACCGACGCCGACGTCGCGCCCGTGCGCGAGAAGATCGTCGCGCGGCTGGCGCGGGACCTGGGCGGTGAGCTGCGTGGCTGAGCGCGTGCTCGTCGCCGGCGGCTCGGGCTACGCGGGCGCGCTCGCGGCGCGGCTCGTCGACCGCCATCCGGCGTTCGCGCTGCACGCCGTCACGAGCCGCAGCGACGCCGGCCGGCCGCTGACCGCCCTGTATCCGCATCACCGCGTCGACGTGCTGCTCGAGCAGCTCGACCTCGACCGCCACGGCGACGTCGACGCCGCGATCGTCGCCTACCCGCACGGCGCCTCGGCGCCGGTCGTCGCCGAGCTGCGCGCCCGCGGCGCGCGCGTCGTCGACCTGAGCGCCGACTTTCGCCTGCGCGACAAGCCGACGTACGAGCAGTGGTACGGCGAGCACGGCGCGCCCGAGCTGTTCGGCGACGGCGTCTACGGGCTGCCCGAGGTCTACGGCGACGAGATCGCGGCCGCGGACCTCGTCGCGAACCCCGGCTGCTATCCGACGGCGACGCTGCTGGCGCTCGCGCCGCTGGCGCGCTCGGGCACGGTGCTCGACGTCGTCGTCGACGCGAAGTCCGGCGTCTCGGGCGCGGGCCGCGCGCCGAGCTCCAAGACGCACTTCGTCGCCGTCGACGAGAACGTCGTGCCCTACGGCGTCGGCGCGCACCGCCACATGCCCGAGATCGACCAGGAGCTGGCGGCCTTCGGCGCGCCCGTCACGACGACCTTCACCGCGCACCTGATGCCGCTGGACCAGGGCGAGATGGTCTCCTGCTACGTCACGACGAGCGAGCCGTGGACGCAGGCCCGCGTCGACGACGCCTACGCCGACTGGGCCGACGGCCTGCCGTTCGTCGAGATCGTCGCGGCGCCGCCCGGTGTGCGCGACGTGCGCGACACGAATGTCTGCGCGATCTGCCCGCGCGCGGACCCGCGCACGGGCAAGGTCTTCGTCTTCGCCGTCATCGACAACCTCTGGAAGGGCGCCGCGTCGCAGGCGGTGCAGAACCTCAACCTCATGTTCGGGCTGCCCGAGACCCTGGGGATCGAGCCGTGAGCTTCTTCGACTCGCGCTGGGTGCCGTGCCCCGAGCACGTCGAGGACGCGGGCGCCGGGGGCGGGCTGGCGCCGGGCTTTCGCGCCGGCGCGGCGGCCGCGGCGATCAAGACGGCGGGGGTCCTCGACGTCGGCCTGCTCGTCTGCGACGCGCCCGATGCCGTCAGCGCCGCGCGCTTCACGCGCTCGGGCGTGCTCGCGGCGCCCGTGCTCGTGACGCGCGACCACGCGCGCGTCGACGCGCTGCGCGCGGTCGTCGCGAACTCCGCCAACGCCAACGCGGCCACGGGCGAGCCCGGCATGGTGGTCGCGCTGGCGATGCAGCGGGCCGCGGCCGCGGCCACGGGCGTCGACGCGGAGCGGGTCGCCGTCGCCTCGACGGGCGTGATCGGCGTGGCGCTCGACGCCGGCGTCGTCGGCGCCGGCATCGCGCAGGCCGCGCGGGCACTGCGCGCCGGCGCCGGCGCCGACGTCGACTTCGGGTCGGCGATCATGACGACCGACGCCTTCGAGAAGCGCGCGTCGCTGCTCGTGCACCTGCCGTCGGGCGACGTGCGCCTCAGCGCGCAGGCCAAGGGCGCGGGCATGATCGAGCCGGCCTTCGCGACGATGCTGTGCTTCGTGCAGACCGACGCCGAGCTGTCCGCGCAGACCGCCGACCTGCTGCTCGGCGTCTGCGTCAAGCGCTCGTTCGATCGCATCTCCGTCGACGGGCAGCTGTCGACGAACGACACCGCGATCCTCATGTGCTCGGGGTGCAGCGGGGTGCGCGTCGCACCGGAGTCCGACGACGAGCGGCTGTTCGGCCTGGCGCTCGACGCGCTGCTGCGGATGCTCGCCGTGCTGCTGATCCGCGACGGCGAGGGCAGCCGCCGGATCGGGCGCGTCGTCGTGCGGGGGCCCGAGCAGCACGCCGTCGAGCGCTGCGCGCGGGCGATCGCCAACTCGCCGCTCGTGAAGACCGCGCTGCACGGCGCCGACCCCAACTGGGGGCGCATCGCGCAGTCCGCCGGGATGGCGATGGCGCACGCCGCGCCGCTGGCGCTGGACATCGACATCGAGGGGATCGCGGTCTGCCGCGAAGGCGCGGCGGTCGCCTACGACGCGGCCGCGCTGGACGCCGCGGCCGCCGGCGACGAGATCGAGTACGACGTCGCGCTCGGCCCCGCCCGCGGCGCCGAGACGGAGGTCTTCTTCTCGGACCTCGGCCACGAGTACGTGACGATCAACGCGGAGTACACGACATGAGAGACGTCGGGACCCTTCTCGAGGCGCTGCCGTACATCCGCGAGTTCCACGGCCGCACGGTCGTCATCAAGTACGGCGGCGCGGCGATGACCGACCCCGCGCTCGTCGACGACTTCGCGCGCGACATCGTGCTGCTGAAGTACG
>JAWVGK010000386.1:0-7410 GCA_033855155.1 Solirubrobacteraceae bacterium
CGCGCCGCGCTCGAGGAGGGCATCGTCCCCGGCGGCGGCGTCGCGCTGCTGCAGGCCGAGGGCGCGATCGACCTCGACACGTACGAGGACGACGAGAAGACCGGCGCGAAGATCGTGCTGCGCGCGCTCGAGGAGCCGCTGCGTCAGATCGCGCACAACGCCGGCCTCGAGGGCTCGGTCGTCATCAACGACGTCCGCAAGGCCAAGAAGGGTCACGGCCTGAACGCCGCGACCAACCAGATCGAGGACCTCGTCGCCGCGGGCGTCATCGATCCGGCGATGGTGACGCGCTCGGCGCTGCAGAACGCGGCCTCGATCGCGAAGAACATCCTCACCACCGAGGCGATCGTCTGCGAGATCGAGGGCAAGGAGATGTCCCTCGGCGGCATGGGCGACGGCGGCGGCGGCATGGGTGGCATGGGCGGCATGATGTAGGCGAGTTCGCCTGCCGTCTGGATCGAAGGGCCCGGCATCCGCCGGGCCCTTCGTCGTCTGGCACCCATGACCGCGCTACGGTTGTCGACGCAGTCACCGCGGCGCACAGATGAACCCCTCGACATCCCCCCTTCGCCGAGCACGCCGCTGGCTGCCGCCAGTGCTGGCGCTCGCCGCGCTCGCGCCCGCCGCGCCCGCCGCCGCCGAGCCATGGCTGGTCGAGTCCATCGGCGCGTCCGAAGGCGTGCACGAGCTGCACGACCTGAGCTTCGACGCGCAGGGCCGCGGCCTGCTGAGCTGGGACGCCGCGCTGCTCGGACACGCGCCGCAGGTCTTCGGCGGGCTCGCCGCGCGCGATCCCGCCGGCGGCTGGCTGCGCCCCCCGGACCTCGCCGGCGTCGACCCCGCGTCGGCGCAGATCCACCTGTACTCCCAGCAGCGGGCGCTGCTCGTCGCGCGCGAGGGCGGTACGGGCGGTCCCGGCAAGCGCCGGCTCGTCGTCGCCGACGGGCTGTCGGACGGCGGCTTCGGCGCGCTGACGGGGCTTGCGACGTTCACCTCGGCCTCGTGGTCGGCGGCGAACTCCGCCGGCGACGCGATCGTCGCGTGGACGAGCGAGCGCACGCCGTTTCTCACGGTCCGCGAGCGCACCGGCACCGGCGCCTTCGCCCCCCGCCGCGACCTCGCGATCGCGCGCTCGGCGGCCGTCGCGATCGACGAGCAGGGCAACCGCCTGCTCGCGTGGCCCGAGGGCCGAAGGATCGCCGTGCGCGTGCGCCGGCCGGGCGCGGCGTGGGGCCGGACCGTGCGCTTCGGGCGCCTGCCGGCGGACCGCGACCGCCGCCTGAGCGCCGTGATCGCGCCGGACGGACGCATGATCCTGACGTGGGGCCGCGACCGCGGGCCCTGCGGCATCGCCGTGCGCGACGCCCGCGGCGCCTGGCGCACGCAGCGCCTGGAGACGCGCTGCGGCGCGGCCGCGGTCGGCGCCCGCGGCGCGCCGGTCCTGCCGTTCGTCGACTCGACCGGCGCGACGTACGTCGCCTGGACGCACGCCACGCGGCGCGCGAACTCCGTCACGCTCGCACGGGTCGGCCAGCGCGGCACGCGCGGGCGCAGCGTCGTCTCGCGCCAGCGCGGCGCGCTGCTCGACGACGTCGCCGCCGGTCCGGACGGCGCGATCGCCGTCACCTGGGCCGCCGTGCTGTCGGTCGCCAAGGCGCCGCTGCAGACGGCGACGTACGCGGGCCTGCGCCGCGCCGGCGCGACGTTCGACGTGCAGCGGCTGTCGCCGCCGGGGGTGCTCGCCGCCCGCGGCAGCCGCGTCGCGTTCCAGCCGCTGACGGGCCAGGCCGTCGTCGCGATCCCCTACGGCATCGGCCGCACGCTCGCCGTCGGCGCCGCGGTCAGCGCGCGGGCGCCGTAGTGGGCCGTCCAGGACCCGCGGCTTGACCCAGTCGCGCTCGGACGCCGAGCTGATGCAGCGCGACGCCGTGGCGCTCGCGGCGCTCGTGCGCGCGGGCGAGCTGACGGCGTCCGAGCTCGTCGACGCGTCGCTGCGGCGCATCGACGCGCTGCAGGGGCGCGTCAACGCGTTCGTCGACGTCGATCACGACGGCGCCCGTGCGACGGCTGCGGCGATCGCGGCCGGCGACGCGCGGCCGTTCGCCGGCGTGCCGATCGCGATCAAGAACAACCGCGCCGTCGCCGGCATGCGCCTGACGCGCGGCGCCGAGCTCACGGGCGACGCCGTCGCGAGCTACGACCACAACGTCACGCGCCGGCTACGCGGGGCCGGCTTCGTGATCGTCGGCACGACGAGCCTGCCGGAGTGGGGGATCCTGCCAGTCACCGAGCCGCGGCGCTTCGGCCCGGCGCGCAACCCGTGGGATCTCGGACGCACGCCCGGCGGCTCGTCGGGCGGCTCGGCGGCGGCGGTCGCGGCCGGGATGGTGCCGCTCGCGCACGGCAACGACGGCGGCGGCTCGCTGCGCATCCCCGCGGCGTGCTGCGGTCTGGTCGGGCTCAAGCCCCAGCGCGGGCGCATCTCGCTCGCGCCCGAGGCCGGCGAGCACTTCCTCGTCCAGGACGGCGTCCTCACGCGCACCGTCCGCGAGACGGCGCTGCTGCTCGACGTGCTGGCGGGGCCCGAGCCCGGCGACGCGTCGTGGGCGCCGCCGCCCGCGCGGCCGTTCGCCCGGCAGGCCGCCGACGACCCCGGCAGGATGCGGATCGGCGTCACGACGCACATGCCGCTGCCCGACTGCGAGGTGCACCCCGCCTGCGAGCGCGCCGCGCACGACGGCGCAGCGCTGCTCGCGTCGCTCGGGCACGACGTGCACGAGGTGCGCCCGCCGTGGCAGCGGCCGGGACTGCTGGAGCTGTTCGCCCGCGCCTTCGGACCGGCGATCTGCACGTCGATCGCGGCCGCCGCGGCGGCCGCGGGGCGTGAGCCCGCGGCGCAGGACATGGAGGCGCTGAGCTGGGCGCTGTGGCAGGCGGCGCGCGAGATCGACGCCGTGCAGGCCGAGCTCGCGCGGATCGAGCTGCAGAGCTTCGCGCGCGCGATCACGACGTGGTCTGCGCCGTACGACGCGCTGCTGACGCCGGCGCTCGCGCAGCCGCCGCTGCGAATCGGCGCGCTCGACGCCGACGGGCCCGACCCGCTGGCGACCTTCGAGCGCTCGGGGCACTTCACGCCGTACACGGCGATCTGCAACGTCACCGGCTCGCCGGCGATCTCCCTGCCGCTGTACGAGCACGACGGCCTGCCGATCGGCGTCCAGCTCGTCGGGCGCCCGGCGCAGGAGGGCGCGCTGCTCGCGCTCGCCGCGCAGGTCGAGGCGGCGGCGCGGTGGGCCGGGCGCCGGCCGGCGATCGCCGGCGAGGCGTAGCGCTCAGCCGGGCACGCCGAGCACGGCGCTCATCGTGCGCGGCGCGACGCCGAGCGCGATCGCGTCCGCGGCTCCGCGAGCGCTCGTCATCGAGACCTCGAGCAGCTCGGCCTCGTCGGGCGTCGCCGGCGCGCGCGCGCCGAGCAGCGTCTCGGCCAGGCGCAGCGCGCGGCTGACGAGCGGCGCCGGGACGTGGACCAGCGGCCGCGAGCGGCCGGCGGCGCGCAGCACGAGCTCGACGATCGCCTCGTGCGACAGCGTCTGCGGACCGGCGAGCTCGTAGCGCACGCGCGCGGCGGCGTCCCCGGCGCCGCCGAGCACGGCCATCACGCAGTCGGCGACGTCGTCGGCCCAGATCGGCTGGTACAGCGCCTCGCCGCGCCCGCTCACCGGCATCGCGGGCAGCACCATCGCCAAGCGCTCCAGCAGCGTCGTGAAGCGATCGCCGGGCGCGTACACGAGCGACGGCGCGAAGACCGTCTTGCGCACATCCGACGCGAGCACCGCGCGCTCGGCGAGCGCCTTCGCGCGCAGCACGCGCGTGCGGTCGTGGCTGGAGGCGCCGAGCGCGCTGAAGAAGACGAAGTGCTGCACGCCCGCGCGCTCGGCGGCCTGCACCATGCGCCAGGTCGCGATCGCGTCGAGCTCTTCGATCGAGCCGGCGCGCTGGTCGCGGATCGCCGCCGCGAGGTGCACGACCGTGCGCACGCCGCGCAGCGCGTTGCGAAACGACGGCGGATCGGCGAGGTCGCCGAGCGCGATCTGCACGCGCACGCGGTCGGGCCCGAGCCGCCGGGGGTCGCGAACGAGGCAGCGGACGGGCTCCCCCGCGGCCGTCAGGCGCCGCAGCAGCGCGCCCCCGACGAGACCCGTGGCACCGGTCAGCAGGAGCACACCCGGATACTATGTCCGGCCGCCCCACCACCCATCGTCAAGCGAAGGAACGACCTTTCATGGCCTATGTCATCGCGGAGCCGTGCATCGGCACGAAGGACAACTCGTGTGTCGAGGTGTGCCCCGTCGACTGCATCCACCCGACCACCGACGAGCCGGACTACGACAAGGTCGAGATGCTCTACATCGACCCCGAGGAGTGCATCGACTGCGATGCGTGCGTCGAGGCCTGCCCGGTCGACGCGTGCTTCGCCGAGGATCAGCTTCCGGACGAGTGGGGGCACTTCACGAAGATCAACGCGGACTACTTCTCCAAGCCGGCCTGACGCGCCCCGGCCGCCAATCCCTATAATCCCGATCGACAATTGCCTTTGGGGGCTTCGCGCGGCGTTCCCCCTCGACGATCGGAGCACATGTGTCCGTCCTGGATGAAGTTCTCAGCGCCAACGACGCCTACGCGTCGGACTTCGGCGACAAGGGCGAGCTGGGGATGCCGCCCGCCCGTCGCTTCGCGATCCTGACCTGCATGGACGCGCGCCTGGACCCGGCGAAGTACGCCGGCCTCAGCGAGGGCGACGCACACGTCATCCGCAACGCCGGCGGCCGCGCGAGCGACGACGCGATCCGCTCGCTCGTCATCTCCTACAAGCTGCTCGGAACCGCCGAGTGGTTCGTCGTGCACCACACCAACTGCGGCATGGAGTTCTTCACGAACGAGGTCATCGGCGGCCTGCTCGAGAGCAGCCTCGAGACGGCGGCGCTCGGCGAGAACGGCTTCTACGACGTCGGCGAGGGTCCGGGGTCGCCGGAGGGTCACAAGATCGACTGGCTGACGATCGCCGACCAGCAGGGGAGCGTCGTCGAGGACGTCACCCGCATCCGCAACAGCCCGCTCGTCCCGTCCGGGATCCCGATCTACGGCTACATCTACGACGTCAGCACGGGCAAGCTCGTCGAGGTGCCCGAGGCGACCGAGGCGGGCCGCGCCGCCGAGACGGCGGACCAGTCGGCGTAGCGTTCAGCCGCGAACCATCGGAAGGCTGAAGCCCTTGGGCTCCGGTGCTGCAGGCGCCTGCAGCACCGGCAGCTCGATCGGCGACAGCGCGACGATGCCGCGCGCGGTCTGGCGGATCGCCTGCGACGCGGGGTCGTCGGGGTCGGTGAAGACCAGCGGCGTGCCCGCGTCGGCCTGCGCGCGCAGCGGCATCGTCAGCGGGACCTTGCCGAGCAGCGGCACGTCGAGCTCGTCGGCCAGCGCTTGGCCGCCGCCCTCGCCGAAGATCGCGTAGCGCTCCCCGCCGGGCGTCGTGAAGCCGGTCATGTTCTCGACGATGCCGGCGATCTCGAGCGAGACCTTGCCCGCCATCTGCGCGGCGCGGCGCGCGACCTTCTGCGCCGTCGGCTGCGGCGTCGTGACGATCACGAACTTCGCCTGTGGCAGCAGGTTGGCGAGCGTCATCGAGACGTCGCCGGTACCCGGCGGCAGGTCGACGAGCAGGTAGTCCAGCTCGCCCCACGCGACGTCCTCGAGGAACTGCGTCAGGGCCTTGTGCAGCATCGGCCCGCGCCACACGACGGCGGCGTCCTCCTCGACGAAGAAGCCGATCGACATGACCTTCACGCCGTGCGCCTCCATCGGCAGGATCTTGCGCTCGGGCGAGACCGGCGGGCGCTCGCCGCCGAGGCCGAACATGCGCGGGATCGAGTAGCCCCAGACGTCGGCGTCGAGGATCCCGACGCACTTGCCCTCGACGGTCAGGGCGGCGGCGATGTTGCTCGTCAGCGTCGACTTGCCGACGCCGCCCTTGCCCGAGCCGATGCACAGCACGTTCGCGACCTCGGCGAGCGCGCCGGCCGGCAGCGAGCCGCGGCCGAGCGTCTTCTGCAGCCTGCCCTTCTCGGCGTCCGACAGCACGTCGAAGGCGACGTTGACCTTCGTCACGCCGGCGACGCCGCCGGCCTCGCGCGAGACCGCTTCGACGAAGTGGTTGCGGATCGGACAGCCCGCGGTCGTCAGCGAGACCACGACGTCGACGACGCCCGCCTCGGAGATCTCGATCGAGCGCACCATACCGAGCTCGACGATCGACTTGCCCAGCTCCGGATCGATGACGCGTTGCAGTGCGGTGAGGATCTCGTCTCGCGTTGCCATGGACAGTCAGTGTAGAAGGGTGCCGACCGCTCCCGACGGGCGCCGAGGCTCGGCGTGGCTAGCATCCGCCGCATGACCCGGCCCGTCGTCGGCATCTACGCGAGCGCGGCGCCGGCGAGCTGGGGACCGTGGCGCGACCGCCCGTCGGCGCTCGTGCCCGCGGCGCTCGGCACGGCGCTGCAGCGCGCCGGCGCGATCGTCGTGCTGCTGGCGCCCGACCCCGGTCTCGACGAGGTCGAGCTGCTCGACGCCCTCGACGCGCTGATCGCGTTCGACGCCGGTGACGCCGAGCACGTCGCGGCGCTGCGCGAGGCAGCGGGCGAGATCGGCCTGGCGCTGCTCGTCCTCGACGCCGCGACGATGACGCCGGACTCGCCGGTCGAGCAGTACGAGCGCGAGATCGACGGGCTGCTGACGGCGCCCTGAGCCCGGACGCCGCCGCGACGGTCTCGTCTGCTGGCATTCGTGAGTTCGCTGTAGGCGAGCGGCCGACGGTCAGACGATCGACGCGAGGCGCTCCTGCACGTTCGCCGACGCCTTCGTCGCGGCGGTGCGGCCGCCCTGGACAGCGTTCTCGACGCGCGCGCCGACCTCTTCGACGTTCTTCACGACGGGCTCGACGTCCTTGATGATCGAGCGCACGTCGCGCTCGACGCGCGTGCGGCCGAGGCGCAGCTCGCGGCCGATGCGGTCGCGCGTCTTCTTCGCGTCGCGCTCGAGCGACTTCAGCGCGCTCGTGCCCCGTCGTTCGAAGCGTCGCAACTCGTTCTTGGTCTTCGTGCGCGTGGAGTACGTCGCGCGCAGCTCGTCGACGGCCGCCAGCGCGTGGTCGCGTGAGATGAGCGCCGCGCCGACCGGCACGAGCACCGCTTTCTCCGCGAGCGCGCCCGCGCGCTCGACGCGGGTCCGCGCGCCCGATGTCGCATCGGCGGCCTGCTTCGCGGTCCGCGTGCGTGCGCGCGTCGCGGACGCCTTGGTCTTCGCGGCCGCGGCCTTGCGCGCGTCGGCTGCGCGGTTGGACGCGCGCGTCTCGGC
>JAWVGK010000387.1:0-3939 GCA_033855155.1 Solirubrobacteraceae bacterium
GCCTGGCCGCCCTGGGCATGCTCGGCGTCGTCGTGCAGACGGCGGCGGTCTCGCAGCTGCCGATCGCGGGCGCCAGCGCCGACCTGTCGCCGCTGCTCGTGATTGCCGTCGGCCTGCTGTGCGGCTCACTGGCGGGCGGCGTCATCGTGCAGACGGCGGCGGTCTCGCAGCTGCCGATCGCGGGCGCCAACGCCGACCTGTCGCCGCTGCTCGTCATGACCGTCGGGCTGCTGTGCGGCTCGCTGGCCGGCGGCTGCTTCGGCTTCGGCGTCGGGCTGTTCGCCGACGTCGTCGCCCTGCAGACGCTGGGCGTCTCCTCGCTCGTGCTGCTCGGCGTCGGCTACGGCGCCGGGCGCCTGCGCGAGGCGCGCGATCCCGAGGGCTCGCTCGTGCCGCTGGCCGCGGGCGCGGCCGCGACGCTGATCTTCAGCGTCGGCTTCGCGCTGCTGCAGTTCCTGCTCGGGACGAACGCGCCGCTGAGCTGGACGCTGCTGCGCCAGATCGTCGCGACGCTCGTCATCAACGCGCTGATCGCGCTGCCGGTCTACGCGCTCGTGCGCCGCAGCCTGCTGTCGTGCCTGCCCGAGGACCCGCGCCGCCGGCGCCGGCGCGCCTACACGACCGGCGGCCTGTCGCCGCTCTCGCGCTCATGATGGAACCCGTCTCCGAGCGCCGGCCGCCGATCACCCCGCAGCTCGCGCTGCGCGTCGCGATCTTCGGCGCTGTCGCGCTCGGGCTGTTCGCGATCGTCTTCTTCCGCCTGTGGTACCTGCAGGTGCTGTCGGGCGATCAGTACCTCGCGCAGGCCAACGCCAACCGCGTGCGGGTGCTGCCGCTGCCGGCGCCGCGCGGCAAGATCGTCGACCGCCGGGGCAAGCTGCTCGTCGGCAACAAGTTCGCCGCCGTCGTCGAGATCGAGCCCGAGAAGCTGCCCCAAGAGGAGCGCGACCTCGCCAACAAGTGGGGTCAGGACGCGGGCAGGCGCGAGGCCCGTCCGGCCGGCCACAAGGGGCCGGAGGTCAAGATCCCGCCGATCCCGACCGCCGCGCTGCGCGCGCGCTACGAGCGCCTCGGCCGCGTGCTGAACAAGCCGGCCGCGACGATCCACCGCCAGGTCGTGCGCTCGCTCGTGCTCGTGCCGTACTCCTCGGCGCGCGTGAAGACCGACGTGCCGGCGTCGGTCGTCGGCTACATCCGCGAGCGTCCCGAGCTGTTTCGCGGCGTGACCGTCGAGCAGACCTACCTGCGCGACTATCCGCACGGCCCGCTCGCTGCGCAGATCGTCGGAACCGTCGGGCAGATCAACCCCGACCAGCTGCACGAGAAGCGCTATCGCGGCGTGCGCCGGGGCACGGTCATCGGCACGGGCGGCATCGAGCGCGCGTACGACAAGTACCTGCGCGGCCAGAACGGCATCCGCCGCGTGCAGGTCGACTCCAACGGACGCCCGATCGCCAACGGCCGCCTGAAGGACTCAAAGCCCGTCTCGGGCCAGCGCGTGCGCCTGTCGCTGTCGCTCGGCCTGCAGCAGGCGGGGCAGGACGCGATGGCGGGGCCGCTGAACCCCGGCGGCCATCCGGGCGCGTTCGTCGCGCTGGACCCGCGCCAGGGGGAGGTGCTCGCGATGGGCTCCTACCCGACGTTCAACCCGACGATCTTCACGAAGCCGCTGACGCAGGGGCGCTACAAGGCGCTGCTCGGGACGGGCGGCGTCGCGGGGCCGCTGTTCAACCGCGCGATCAGCGGCGGCTATCCGACGGCCTCGACGTTCAAGCCGATCACCGCCCTCGCCGGCCTCGACGCCGGCCTGATCACGGCCGACCAGTCGATCGACGACCCCGGCTGCGTCGACGTCGGCGAGATCGAGCGCTGCAACGCCAAGAAGCAGGCGTACGGCTCGGTCAACCTCACGAAGGCGCTGCAGGTCTCCTCCGACGTCTACTTCTACAAGCTCGGTACGACGGCGTTCTACCACGGCGGCTACGTCATCCAGCGCTGGGCGCGCAAGCTCGGCCTCGACCGTCCGACCGGCATCGACCTGCCGGGCGAGATCGGCGGCGTGATCCCCGACCGCGCCTGGCGCAACGAGATCAACGCCTTCGAGCTGGCGTGCCGCAAGCGCAAGCACATCCCGGCGGGCGCGAACGTCTACCAGGCGGGCGCCGCGGGGTGCGGGCGCTCGGACCTGCGCAAGTACAACCTCGGCGACACCGTCAACCTCGCGATCGGCCAGGGCGACGTCGTCGCGTCGCCGCTGCAGATGGCGGTCGTGTACGCCGCGCTCGCCAACGGCGGCAAGGTCGTCAAGCCGCACCTCGGCCTCGAGATCGAGAGCCCCGAGGCCGTGCCGATCCAGCGCATCGAGCGCGACCCGTCGCGCCGGACCGCGATCGACGACCAGGACCTCGCGACCGTGCGCAACGGCCTGCACCTCGCCGCGAGCACGCCCGAGGGCACGTCCGGCGACGTCTTCGGCGGCTGGGACCAGGGCCGCTACCCGATCTACGGCAAGACCGGCACCGCGACGCGCGCGGGTCGCCCGAACGACCAGTCCTGGTACGCCGCCTACGTGCCCGACCCCAAGCGGCCGATCGTCGTCGTCGTGACCGTCGAGGACGCCGGCTTCGGCGCCGCCGTCGCCGCGCCGATCGCCTGCCGGATGCTCGCGCAGTGGTATCGCGAGGACGGCAAGTGCCAGGCCGGGGCGGCGTTCTCGCGATGAACGAGCCCGCCTCCTCGCGCCTGGCGAGCGCCCTCGGGCTGCGGCTGCCGTTCGACCCGCTGCTGGCGCTCGCCGCGGTCGGCCTGATGGCGGTGTCGCTGATCTCGCTGCGCGCCTCGACCGGCGCGCCCGGCGACGCGCACTCCTTCGCCGTGCGCCAGAGCGTGTTCTTCGCGATCGGCACGGTGCTCGCGATCGTCATCAGCCGGATCGACTACTCGCGCCTACGCGAGCTGAAGTACGGCGTCTACGGCCTGATGATGGCCGGCATCGCGCTCGTCGCGGTCTTCGGCGGCGTGACGAAGGGCACCCGCCGCGCAATCCAGCTGCCGTTCTTCGAGGTCCAGGCATCCGAGCTGGGCAAGGTGCTGCTCGTCGTCGCGCTGGCGGCGTTCGCCGTCGACCGCGCGCGCGGCCTCGGCGAACGCGACACGACCGCGCGCCTCGTGCTCGTCGCGATGGCGCCCGCGATCTTCGTGATGGCGTCGGACCTCGGCTCGGGCCTCGTCTACATCGTCATCCTGTTCGCCGTGCTGTTCGTCGCCGGCGTCAGCTGGCGGCACTTCGCGGGCCTGCTCGCGCTGGGCGCGATCTCGATCACGTTCGTGCTCGTGGCCGCCCCGGCGGTCGGCGTGACGGTGCTCAAGCCCTACCAGACCGAGCGCCTGACGGCTTTCTTCTACCCTACGGACGACCCCAACAAGGCCGGCTACCAGCAGAACCAGTCGCGCATCGCGATCGGGGCCGGTCAGAAGACGGGACGCGGAGAGCTGTCCACGCAGGGCCCCTTGAACTTCCTTCCCGAGCAACGCACCGACTTCCCCTTCGCGGCGATCGCGGAGCGGTGGGGCTTCGCCGGTGCCGGTCTCGTGCTCTCGCTCTACGCGCTGCTGGTGTGGCGCGGTCTGCGGATTCTCACCGTGGCCAAGAACCTCTACGGCGCGCTCATCGCCGGCGGCATCGTGGCCATGCTCCTGTTCCAGGTCTTCATCAACGTCGGCATGAACGTGGGGATCATGCCCATCACCGGTATCCCGCTCCCGCTGTTGTCCTACGGCGGCAGCTCGGTGATCACCACCCTCTTGGCCATCGGCCTTCTGCAATCGGTGTACGCGCAGGGGCGCGTCACGGCTGCCGCGAAGGGCCGGGGCCGCTTCTAGACAAAGGAACTGCATGAAGAAGCAACTGCTGGTCAGCGTCGATCGCGGTGAGACCCG
>JAWVGK010000388.1:0-12236 GCA_033855155.1 Solirubrobacteraceae bacterium
CCGTGCGGGTCGAGCTTCTTGCGCAGGTAGCTGACGTACGTCTCGAGGATCCGCGAGTCGCCGTCGAAGTCGTACTCCCAGACGTGGTCGAGCAGCTGCGCGCGCGTCAGCACGCGGCGCGGGTTGAGCAGCAGGTAGCGCAGCAGCCGGTACTCCGTCGCCGTCAGCTCGACCGGCGCTCCGGCGCGGCTGACCTCGCGCGTGTCCTCGTCGAGCTCGAGATCCTCGAACGTCAGGCGGCTGGAGGATGGCTGGTCGACGCCCGTGCGGCGCAGGATCGCGCGGATGCGCGCGACGAGCTCCTCGAGCGAGAAGGGCTTGGTGACGTAGTCGTCGCCGCCGGTCGTCAGGCCGCGGATCTTGTCCTGCGTCGCGTCGCGCGCGGTCAGGAAGATGATCGGCAGGCTCGCGCGCTGGGCGCCGAGGCGCTCGGCGACCTCGAAGCCCTCCATGTCGGGCAGCATGATGTCGAGCACCATGAGGTGCGGGTCGAACGTCCGCACGGCCGCCAGCGCCTCGCGCCCGGAGCCCGCCGACTCGACGGCGAAGCCCTGGAAGCGCAGCGCCATCGAGACGACGTCGACGATGTTCGGCTCGTCGTCGACGACGAGGATGCGGTGCGGCTCGGCGCCGTCGACGGAGCTCTCGGTCATGGACCGATTGTCGGCGACGAAGCTGGGAGCTTCCTGGGAGCGATGCGCCGCGAGCCGTCCGCGCTGCGCGGTCAGCCCGGGGCGGTGTACGTCGGGCGGATCGCCGCGCGCGCGATCGCGTTCGCCGACAGGTTGAAGCCGACGTACGCGGGCGAGGCGCTCGAGTCGAGCCCGAGCTTGCCGGTCCCGAGCGCGTGGACGGTGAAGACGTAGCGATGCGGCCGGTCGCCGCCGGGAGGCGCGGCGCCGCCGTAGCCGAGCTCGCCGTAGTCGTTGCGCGCCTCGACGGCGCCCTCGGGCAGCCCGTCGGAGCTGGCGCCGCGCGCCAGCTCGGTCACCGACGCGGGGATGTCGAACAGCACCCAGTGCCAGAAGCCGCTGCCCGTCGGGGCGTCGGGATCGAAGCACGTCACGGCGAAGCTCTGCGTCTCCTCGGGAAAGCCCGACCAGCGCAGCTGCGGCGACGTGTTGTCGCCGTCGTAGCTGGAATGGACGTGCGTCGCGTGCAGCGGCTCTCCGTCCTGCACGTCGTCGCTGTCGACGGTGAAGGAGGGAACCTCGGCCATCAGGTCATGCGGGTCCGGCGCGGTCGGACGATCAAGCCACATGGCGCCACCTTACCCGCGCCGCGCCGCGCCTACCTACCCGCGCCGCGCGGCGCGGCGCGGCGCGCCTACCCGCGCCGCGGCGGTCAGTTGAAGACCCCGTCCGGCGGCGCGAGCTCCGGAACGTCGTCGCCGGGCAGCAGGCCGCCGGGGCGCAGCTTGGGCGGCGGTCCCATCTCGTCGGGGCCGTGGCGGTGCCGGCGACCGAGCATCGGGTGCTTGGCATCGAGGTCCTTGAGCATCATGTCGAAGCGGTCGAGCATCTTGTCGGCCTGCTTCTGGGTGAGGTCGCCGTCCTTGACGGCCTTGTCCAGGCGCGCCTTCGTGGCGTCCTTGACCGCGGCGCGTACGTCGTCGAGCGACTTGCCCTGCGCCTTGGCGACGTCGGCGATCGACTTGCCGGAGCGCAGCTGCTCGAAGAGCTTGTCGTCGGTCAGGCCGAGGGCCTTGGCGAGGTCGCCGATCATGCCGCCGCCGGGGCCGGGGAGGCCGGGGCCGCCGCGGAAGAAGCCCTTGCCGCCGCGCGGGCGCGGCCCGCCGCGCAAGTGCGGCCCGCCCAGCGGCCCGCCGAGCACGCTGCCGGACTGCTTGCGCGCGGCCTTGATCTTGTCGGCCTGCTCCTGGGTCAGCTTGCCGGCCTTCACCGCCGCGTCGATCTGGGCGTCCTGCGCCGCCGAGAGGGCGTCGCGCAGCTTCTCGGGCGTGACGTCCAGCCGCTTGGCGGCGTCGGCGAGCACCTCCGCCTCGGCCTTCTTGCCGTCGTCGCGGGTGACCGCCGCGATCGCCGCACCGGTGCCGCCTGCCAGGAGCGCGCCGCTCAGCGCGATCGCCGCCATCCGTCGTCCACCCATTGCGCGTCCTCCTTCGTCTTGGTGCGAAGGACGATCCCAGGCGAACGTAAGAGCCGCGTACGAATCGCGGCGCGGCCGCGGCTCAGGTCTCCTGGACGGCGCCGGGGTGCGCCTGCAGGATCTCCTCGCCGGCCTCGCCGGTGCGCACGCGGTAGGCCTCCTCGACGGGCATGACGAAGACCTTGCCGTCGCCGACGCCGCCGGTGCGCGCGTGCTTGAGGATCGTGTCGACGACGGTGCGCACGTCGCCGTCGGCGACGACGCACTCGATCTTGACCTTCGGGCGCAGGTAGTTCGTCAGCTCGGCGCCGCGGTAGCGCTCGGTGATGCCCTTCTGGCGCCCGGAGCCCTTGACCTCCGACACCGACATCGACGGGAACCCGAGCACGAGCAGGTCCGCACGGATCGGCTCGAATGCCTCGTGGCGGATGTACGCGATCACCATCTTCATGCGGTCACCTCGAGATCGGGACGACGGGCCACAACGACCCGACGCTACACGGGTTCGGCGATGCGCACGAACTCCTCCGTACCGATCTCCGGGCGGATCAGCAGCGCGCCCTCGCCGCTGGCGTAGGCCTCCTCGCCGTGGTGGACGATGTCCATCCCGACGGCCTCCTCGTGCGCGCTGCCGCGCAGCGGCATCAGCGCCCCGACGAGCCGCAGCAGGCCATAGGTGGCGACGAACGCGTAGACGGGGGCGACCGCCGCGGCGACGAGCTGCGAGCCGAGCTGGCCGGCGTCGCCGAAGAACAGGCCGTCGGCCGTGCCGTTCCACGACAGCTGCGCGAAGAAGCCGATGAAGACGATGCCCGTGAAGCCGGCGATGCCGTGCGCCGCGAGCACGTCGAGCGTCTCGTCGACGCGCGTGCGCGTGCGCCAGACGATGACGAAGTAGCTCGGCAGGGCGACGAGCGCGCCGAGCACCATCGCCCACGCGGGGCTGATGAACCCGCCCGCCGGCGTGATCCCGACGCAGCCCACGACGATCGCCGTCGCGGCGCCGATCGCCGTCACCGTGCGCCCGCGGACGAGGTCCAGCAGGAACCACATCGCGAGCGTGCAGGCCGGCGTCAGCAGCGTGTTCGTGAACGCGAGCACGCTCGGGTTGCCGGTCGAGAAGCCGCTGCCGCCGTTGAAGCCGAACCAGCCGAACCACAGCAGCCCGGCGCCCAGCAGGACGTACATCGCGTTGTGCGGCAGCAGCGCCTGGCGGCCGTAGTCCTTGCGCGAGCCGACGACCAGCGCGGCCGCGAGCGCCGAGAAGCCCGAGCCCATCTCGACCGGCACGCCGCCGGCGAAGTCCAGCGTCCCCTGCGCCTGCAGCCAGCCGCCGCCGAAGGCCCAGTGCGCGAGCACGGCGTAGACCAGCACCGACCACAGCGCCGAGAAGACGAGGAACGGCCCGAAGCGCATGCGCTCGACGACCGCCCCGGAGACGAGCGCGGTCGTGATGATGCAGAACGTCGCCTGGAAGGCGAAGAACACGAGCTGCGGGATCGTCGTGCCCGGGCGCGGCGCGAAGTCGACGCCGTTGAGCAGCGCGTGGCCGAGGCCGCCGACGATCGGACCGTCGCCGTCGAAGGCGATCGAGTAGCCGACCAGTGCCCACGTGACCATCGCGACCGCGATCGCGCCGACGCACATCATGAACGTGTTGAGCGTGTTCTTCGAGCGCACGAGGCCGGCGTAGAAGAGCCCCAGCGCCGGCGTCATCAAGAGCACGAGCGCCGTCGCGCAGAGCATCCACGCGGTGTCGCCGGTATCGACCGTCCCGGGGGCCGCGGCCAGGATCGCCGTCATGTCGTGGGCGTGAGGGCGCCGGGATCGGTCTCGCCCGTGCGTATCCGGACGACCTGCTCGAGCGGCACGACGAAGACCTTGCCGTCGCCGACCTCGCCCGTGCGCGCGCCCTCGCAGAGCGCGTCGATCGTCGCCTCGACGAACTCCTCGTTGACGGCGATCTCGAAGCGGACCTTCTCCGACAGGCCCATCTGCACGCGCGTGCCGCGATAGGTCTCGACGCGGTCGAGCTCGCCGCCGTGCCCCTGGACCCGGCTGATCGAGATCCCGCGCACCTCGGCACGGTAGAGCGCCTCGAGCACGTCGTTGACCTTGTCCGGGCGGACGATCCCGATCACGAGCTTCATGCGTTGTGGCTCCCCCGTCGATGACACATGTGCAGCTCACTGGAGGCTCGTCGGCGCTGCCGGGCGCGTCGTTGTCCCAGCGGACAAACTTCGGCCGGGGCCGTTGGCCCGGTTGTACAAAGATCAGCCCTCGCGGTTGGACCGGGTGTCGGTGAGGGGGACGGCGGCGCGGGTCAGAGCGCGCAGCTCAGGGGCCCGGCGGGGTCTTCCTCGGCGCCACTCGACGCGCCTGATCCCAGGCGTCCCACAGCTCGGCGTAGCGGCCGCCGGCGCCCGCAAGCTCGTCGTGGGTGCCGGCCTCGCACAGGATCCCCTGGTCGAGCACGAGGACGCGGTCCGCGCTCGCCGCCTGTGTCAACCGGTGCGCGACGACGATCGCGGTGCGCCCGGCGAGGACCCTGGCGGCGCTCGCCTCGAGCTCGCGGGCTCCGGCGCTGCCGGCCTCGGCGGCCGCCTCGTCGAGGATCGCGATCGGGGGGTCGGCGAGCGCCAACCGCGCGAGCGCGAGCTGTTGCGCCTGCGCGGCGTCGAGGCGGTGGCCCCCGTGGCCGACGACCGTGTCCAGCCGCTCGGGCAGCGCACGCGCCCAGCCGGCCGCTCCGGCTCGCTCGAGCGCCTCCCACAGCTCGTCGTCGCTGGCGCCGGGACGCGCGAGGCGCAGGTCGTCGGCGAGCGGCCCGGCGAACACGTGCACCTCCTGCGTGACCAGGCCGACCGTGCGCCGGGTGACCGTCGGCCCGAGATCTGCGATCGACGCACCGCCGATGAAGATCTCGCCGGCGGTCGGCTGGTGCAGGCCGGTGATGAGCTTGGCGAGCGTCGTCTTGCCGGCGCCGCTGACCCCGACCAGCGCGACGTGCTCGCCGGCGGCGATGTCGATGCTGACGCCGCACAGGACCTCACGTCCCGGTGCGTACGCGTGCCGCAGCCCCGTCGCTCGCACCGAGGCGTCGCGCGGCAGCGGCGGCGCATCGGGCTCACGCGGCTCGGGCAGCCCGACGATCCCGACGAGGCGAGCAAGCCCGGCTACGGCGCCCTGCGCCTCGTCGAAGAGCCCGAGCAGTGTGTTGAGCGGGTCGAACAGCCGCACGAAGTACAGCGCTGCGGCGGTCGCCTCGCCGACGCTGACGGCGCCGTCGCGCACGAGCAGGAACCCGACCAGGAGGATCGCGGTCGTGCCCAGCCACTCCGCGCCGTTGAGCTGTGCGAAGAAGCGCGTCTGCAGTCGCACCGTGCGCAGCGCGAGCGCCATCGCGTCGTGCGAACGCGCCGCGATGCGCGCGCCATGGTCGTCCCCGAGGCCATAGGCGCGCACCGTCGCCGCGCCGCCGATGGATTCCAGGAGCTGTTGGGCCCGTCCGCTGCCGGCTGCTCTCTCGGCGGCGTAGACGGGGGTCGAGGTACGCAGGTACCAGCGCAGCGTCAGCGCCTGGACCGGCACCGCGCAGAGCCCGGCCAGCGCGAGTCGCCAGTCGATCACCGCCAGCCCGACCACGGTCAGGCCGATCGTCAGCGCCGAGCTCGCCAGCGCCGGCAGCGCGTTGCGCACCGCATCGGCGACGGCGCCAACGTCGTCGCCGACGCGCGCCAGCAGGTCGCCGCGTCCGGCGCGCTCGACCTGCTCGAGCGGCAACGACAGCGCGCGCCGCACGACGCGCTCGCGCAAGGTCGCCAGCATCGGCTCGCCGAGCCGGGCGATCATCGCCGTCCCGAACGCCGTCAGCGTCGCCTGGACGATCGTCAAGACGAGCAGTGCGAGCGCCGGTTGCGTGATCGCGGCCGGTGCGCGCCCGTCGGCGACGCGGTCGACGATCAGGCCGAGCAGCGGTGGCACCGCCATGCCGGCGGCGCTGCCGGCGACGAGCACGACGAGCGTCGCCGCAGCACGTCCGCGATACGGCCGCGCGAGCTCGCGGACCGCGCGGCGGGTGTCGGCAGCGCCGGCGGTCGGCAGCAGGCCGAGCGAGTTCACGCGAGCACCGCGTCGCGGTACCCGTCGATCCGGTGCAGCAGCTCGTTGTGCGAGCCGGCGGCGGCGACCGCCCCTCCCTCGATCACGATGACACGGTCGCCGATCGCCAGCAGCGCAGGGCTGCTGGTCAGCACGATCGTCGTCCGGCCTTCGCGAACGCGTCGCAGTCCGCTGGCGATGCGCGCCTCGGTGGCGGCATCGACGGCCGTCGTCGGGTCGTGCAGCACGAGCACCGCGGGCTGCGCGAGCACCGCGCGAGCGAGCGCGATTCGCTGACGCTGGCCACCGGAGAGGGAGCGGCCACCCTCGGTCATCGAGCTGTCGAGCCCGTCCGGCAGCGTGGCGACGAGCTCGTCGGCGGTCGTGGCGGCGAGGGCGGCGTCCAGCGCCGTCGCGCTACCGGCCGGCGCGGCGACGGCCTCCGCGAGCGTCGCGCCGAAGAGCTCGGCGTCGTGCGGCGCGACGAGGACCGTGCGGCGCAGCTGCACGAGTTCGATCGCGTCGTAGGGGGTCCCGTCGAGCTCGATCGTCCCGTCCTGTGGATCGACGTCGCGCGCCAGGCACGCCAGCAGGGCTCGTGCGTAGTCGGGGTCGCCCGCGAGGATCGTCACGAACTCGCCGGGTCGCACGTCGAGCGTCAGGTCGCGCAGCGCCTCGTGCGAGACGTTACGCAGGCGCAGGTCCCCTCGCGACGAAGCCGGCGCGCGCGTTCCGTCGACGACCGCGGCGGGCCGCGACAGGACCGCGGCGATGCGCGCGGCCGAGGCGCGCGCCCGCGCGAGCTCCGCTCCGACCCAGGTGAGCATCTCGAGCGGACCGACGAGGAACGAGGTCAGCCCGACCGCCGCGATCAGCTCGCCGATGCTGATCCGGCCCGCGGCCGCGAGCCGTCCGGCAACCAGGGCGACGAGCACGAGGAACGCGCCCGTGAAGACCTTCATCGCGCCGTCGAAGGCGGCCTCCATCCGCGCGGCGCGCAGCGTCGCCTCGAGCGCGTCGCGACTCGAGCGGCGATAGCGCTCGACGGCGGCGTCCTGGGCGCCGACGCCGCGCAGCACGCGCAGCCCGCTCACGAGGTCGGTCGCCAGCCCGGATACCTGCGCCGCGCGCTCCTGCTGCTCGCCGGCGCGGCGCACCAGCGGTCGTGCCATGCGGTTGACGACGACCAGCAACGGCGGCAGCCCGAGCACGACCAGCAGCCCGAGCGGCACCGAGATTCGCAGCAGCACGACCGCCGCGACCGCGATCGCGGCGATTCCCGCGGCCCCGAAGGCGACGACGTGGGCGATCGCCCCGGCGCGCTTGGCATCGGACGTCGCGATGCTCAGCAGCTCTCCGGGCATGCTGCCCGCGGTGGCGCCGCCGGCAGGATCGAGCACCCGCTGGGCGAGCCGGACGCGCAGCTCGTGCTCCGCCGCGAAGCCGGCGCGCGAGATGATCGCGTAGCCGATCCGAAAGGCGTTCGACAAGACGACGAACAGCAGCGCGAGCAGCGCCAGCGACCACAGTAGCGCCGTGGTCTCGCCGGTCGCGACCGCCCGATCGATGACGACGCCGACGACGACCGGCACGAGCGCCTCGGCGACCTGGTGGGTCATCAGCAGCAACGTCCCGCCGGTGACGGCGCGCCGCCGACCGCGGACCGCCTCGCGCAGCAGCGCCGCGCCCGACAGCCGGTGGCGCGCGTCGTTCACGGGTTTTCGACCGAGCGCCGAGGTTCGTGTGCCGCGCTCGCCATGGCGTGTAGGTTAGGGCACCCTAATGCGACGCGTCGAGTGCCGCGCCGCTCTTGGGCCCCTCGACGACCGGCGTTGAGTTAGGTTACCCTAATATTCGGCCGGAAGGCCGGTGAAACGCTTCTACGATCGAAAGGCAACAGCATGCCGATGCCACACGGGTCGCGCCGGGCGCATCTCCTCACGAGCACGGCTCTCACGGTGCTGCTCGCGGCGCTCGTGCTCGCCGCGTGCGGTGGCGACAAGTCCGCCTCGACCGCGACCGACGGCTCGGCGGCCGGCGACGGTGCGGGTGCCTTCCCGGTCACCATCACGCACGCGTTGGGCAAGACGACGATTGCGCGCGAGCCCAGGCGGGTGGTGGCGCTGGGGTGGAGCGACCAGGATCCGGTGCTGGCGCTCGGCGTGAAGCCCGTCGGCACGATCGAGTGGTTCGACGAGCAGCCGGGCGCGATCTTCCCGTGGGCGAAGGAGGCCGCCGGGGGCGCCGTCCCGAAGCTCGTGGGCACCGCTGGCCAGATCAACTTCGAGGCGGTCGCCGCGTTGCACCCCGACCTGATCCTCGCCCTCTACGAGGGCCTCGACCGCAAGAAGTACGCGACGCTCTCCAAGATCGCGCCGACCGTCGCGCAATCCGCGGAGTACGACCCGTTCGGAGCGACGTGGCAGGACATGACGCGCACGGCCGGCCGCGCCCTCGGGCGCGAGCAGCGCGCCGACGAGCTGATCGCCGGCGTCGAGGCGCGGTTCGCGAAGATCCGCCAGGAGCATCCCGAGTGGGCCGACCAGACGGCGCTCGTGATGGCCGATCTGTCCAACGGCAAGTACAGCGTCTTCTCGCCGCAGGACCCGAAGGCGCGGTTCTTCGCCCAGCTGGGGTTCAAGACGACGCCCAAGTGGATGGAGGGCCGCGTCGAAGACAACCTTGCGGAGGTCAGCGCGGAGCAGGTGCGCCTGCTGGACGTCGACCGGCTGGCGTGGACGTCGGATCCGGCGACGCTCAAGAAGATCAAGGCGGACAAGCTCTACAACCGCCTCGACGTCGTCCGTGACGGGCGCGTCTCCTACCTCGACTACACCAAGCCACCGTTCCCCGGCGCGGCAGTCACGTTCAACTCCGTCCTGAGCATCCCCTACGCGCTGGATCGGGTGGTGCCCGAGCTGGTCGCCTCCGCCGGCACGTAGCGGTCGAGGCGAGCGATGTCCTCTGCGAAGCAGCGCTCCGGCGCGAGCGCCGGCGGGCCCGTGGGCCTGCGCATGCACGAGCCGGTCCTGGCGTGGGCGCAGACGGGCGACCGGGCCGTCGAGGAGACGACCTGGACGCGCGCCTTCGAAGCGCGCGTCGAGGAGACGCCGGATGCCGTCGCGGTCGTCTGCGAGGAGCGGTCGCTCACGTATGCGGAGCTCAACGCCCGCGCCAACCGGCTCGCCCGCCGGCTGCGAGCGCGCGGCGTCGGCGTCGAGGACGTCGTCGGCGTCGCCGTGCCGCGAACGGTCGAGATGGTCGTCGCGCTACTCGGCGTCATGAAGGCCGCGGCCGCGTACCTGCCGCTGGACCTCGACCACCCCGGCGACCGCATCGCCTTCATGCTGCGCGACTCGGGTGCCGAGGTCGTCGTGACGACGCCGGAGCTCGCCGGCGAGCTGCCCGATCTCGACGGGATCGAGCGCGTCCTCCTGCTGACGCCCGCATCCGATGCCGCGATCGACGACGACGTCGACCACGGCGACCTCGACGACGGCGACCGCGGGGAGGCCGGCCTGCTGGCCAGCGCCGCGTACGTCATCTACACGTCCGGCTCGACGGGGCAGCCGAAGGGCGTCGTGATCTCGCACGAGGGGATCGGCAGCCTCGTTGCGACGGCCGTCGACCGCCTCGGGGTCGACCGCACCAGCCGCGTGGTGCAGTTCGCCTCGGTCGGCTTCGACGTCGCCGTCTGGGACCTGACGATGTCGCTGTGCGTCGGTGCCAGAGCGATCGTCGTCCCGTCGGCGCGACGCGTGGCCGGCCCGGAGCTGACCGACTACCTCGCCGCCCACGGCGCGACCCACATGGTCCTGCCGCCCTCGCTGGTCGCGGCGCTGCCGCCCGACGCCCTGCTGCCGGAGGGCGCGGTGCTGGTCGTCGGCACCGAGACCGTTCCGGCGGAGCTGATCGCCCGCTGGGCCGGGCGGCTGCGGGTCGTCGCCGCCTACGGCCTGACCGAGGCGACCGTCAACTCGACGTTGTGGCTCGCCGAGCCCGGCTGGGAGGGCCCGGTGCCGATCGGCATCCCCGACCCCAACACGCGCGCCTACGTGCTGGGCGACGACCTGCTGCCTGTCGCGCAGGGCGAGGTCGGCGAGCTGTACATCGCCGGGCGCGGCCTGGCCCGCGGCTACCGTGGCCGGCCGGCGCTGACGGCCGGGCGGTTTCTCGCCGATCCCTACGGCGCGCCCGGCGCGCGCATGTACCGCACCGGCGACCAGGCCCGCTGGCGCGAGGACGGGACGCTGGACTTTGTGGGGCGCGTCGACCAGCAGGTGAAGATCCGCGGATACCGCATCGAGCCGGCGGAGATCGAGGCGGTGCTGATGGCCGCGCCGACGGTCGCCCAGGCGGCGGTCGTCGTCGACGAGGATCGCCCCGGCCGCCGGCGCCTGGTCGGCTATGTCGCACTGCGTGGCGCGGCGGCGTCGGCCGATTCCGCGGACCCGATCGTGGCGGCGACGCTCGCGACGTTGCGCGACCTCGTGGCGAGCACGCTGCCCGAGTACATGGTCCCCGCGGTGCTGGTGGCGGTCGCGGGAGCGCTGCCGCTCACACACAACGGCAAGCTCGACCGCGCGGCGCTGCCGGCTGCGGTCGTGACGTCGGGTGGCGGGCGCGCGTCGCGCAGTGACGCCGAGCGCGTGTGCTGCAGGCTCTTCGCGCAGGCCCTCGGACTCGACAGCGTCGGCGTCGACGAGGACTTCTTCGTGCTGGGCGGCGACAGCATCAGCGCCATGACGATGGTCTCCCGCGCCCGCGCGGCCGGCTACCGCCCGTCGGTCCGCGACGTCTTCGCGCTGCGCACGCCCGCCGCGCTCGCGGCGTCGGGCGCCTGCTCCGCGCAGGTCGGCGAGACCGCCGGCGCCGGCGGCGCGGCCGACCGGGAGCCGCTCGTCGCCAGGGCGGCCGCCGCCAAGGTGGCGGCGCGCTTCGACGTCGACGCCGCGGACGTGTGGCCGACGTCGCCGCTGCAGGAAGGGCTCTTCTTCCAGGCTGCCTACGACGACGGCCCCGACGTGTACACCAGCCAGCACCTGTTCGCCTTCGCCGAGCGCATCGACGTCGCGCGGCTGCGTCGCGCCTGCCGCGTGCTGCTGCGTCGCAACCCGATCCTGCGCGCGGGGCTGACCGCCGACGAGCTCGAACGGCCGCTGATGTTCGTCCGCGACGACCCCCCGGTGGAGATCCAGGTCGTCGACCTCACGCTCGGGGCGGTCCAACAGCCGGCGAGCGACGAGCCGCCACCGGATCGCGACGCGCCGACCGCTGTCGAGCAGCGCATCGCCGCCCTCGCCGGCGAGCAGCGCCGCGAGCGCTTCGACCTCGGCGCTCCGCCCCTGTTTCGGATCCTCGTCGTGCACCGCGCGAGCACGTCCTGGCTGGTGCTCACGCAGCACCTCGTCGCCTGGGACGGCTGGTCGCAGCACTCGTTCTTCCAGCAGATGTTCACGCTCTATGCCCAGGACGGCGACGCCGCCGGCCTGCCCGAGCCCGGCTCCTACTACGACCACCTGCGCTGGCTGGCGCGCCAGGACGCACACGCCTCGCGGGCTGCCTGGCGCGACGCGATGGCGGGGCTCGAGCAGCCGACGTTGCTGGCCCGCGCCGGCGAGGACGACCAGCTCGCCGCCGTCGGCCGCGTCGAGCGCGAACTGCCGGCGCAGCGCTTCGCCGCGCTGCAGACGGCCGCCCGTGAGCGGGGGGTGACGCTGAACACGGTGCTCAACGGTGCGTGGGCGATCGTGTTGGGTGGTCTGACGGGGCGCGAGGACGTCGTGTTCGGCACGACGGTGTCGGGTCGTCCGCCGGAGGTTGCCGACGTCGAGCGGACGGTGGGGATGTTCCTGAACACCGTTGCGG
Source organism: Solirubrobacteraceae bacterium (assembly GCA_033855155.1). Taxonomy (GTDB): domain Bacteria; phylum Actinomycetota; class Thermoleophilia; order Solirubrobacterales; family Solirubrobacteraceae; genus CADCVQ01. Next base: position 12,079 of record JAWVGK010000388.1, read on the forward strand.
CGCGGGTGCGCCTGGTTGCGGGGGAGACGAGCGCTGCGTTCTTGCGGCGTGTGCAGCGGGAGCGCGTGGCGCTGATGGCGCATGACCATGTCGGTCTGGGCGACGTGCAGCGCGAGTCCGGGCATCTGCGGCTGTTCGACACGCTGTTCGTGCTGCAG
>JAWVGK010000389.1:0-16162 GCA_033855155.1 Solirubrobacteraceae bacterium
TTCGACGTGGAGATAGACGGGGGCGACGAGTTGCTCGTCGACTCCCTTGAACTGGAAGACGCACTAACCCCGATGGGAGGCTGACGTGAGCACAGCAGAGGCCGCTGGAGTGGAAGAGGTTCACATCCTCTGGACGTCGGAGGGGTTGAGCTGCGACGGGGACAGCGTCTCGATCACGGCTGCCAGCCAGCCGAGCATCGAGGAAGTGCTGCTGGGCGCGATCCCGGGCCTCCCGAAGGTCAACCTCCACAACAAAGTGCTGTCGCCCACGCTCGGCGGCGAGGAGTTCATGAAGCCGTTCCGCGACGCCGCCGAGGGCACGCTGGACGCTCCATACGTGTTCGTCGTGGAGGGCTCGATCCCGAACGAGAAGATCAACGGCGAGGGCTACTGGACCTCGATGGGCAACGACCTCGTGACCGGCGAGCCGATCACGGTGAACGAGTGGGTCGACAAGCTCGCGCCGGGCGCCTTCGCCGTGGTGGCGATCGGGACCTGCGCGACCTACGGCGGCATCCACGCGATGGCCGGCAACCCGACCGGGGCGATGGGCCTCGCCGACTACCTCGGCTGGGACTTCCGCTCGGCCGCCGGGCTGCCGATCGTGAACGTGCCGGGCTGTCCGGTGCAGCCGGACAACTTCATGGAGACGCTCACCTGGCTGCTCTACCAGGCGGCCGGGCTCGCTCCCATGATCCCGCTCGACGATGCGCTGCGCCCGCAGTGGCTGTTCGGCAAGACGGTCCACGAGGGCTGCGACCGTGCCGGCTACTACGAGCAGGGCGACTTCGCGAAGGACTACAACTCGCCCAAGTGCCAGGTGAAGATCGGCTGCTGGGGCCCGGTCGTGAACTGCAACGTGCCGAAGCGCGGCTGGATGGGAGGCATCGGCGGCTGCCCGAACGTGGGCGGCATATGCATCGGCTGCACGATGCCGGGCTTCCCGGACAAGTTCATGCCGTTCATGGATCCCGAGCCGTGGGGCAACGCCGCCGCGAACTTCCAGCGCTTCACGTACGGGCCGCTGTTCCGGCACTTTCGCAAGCGCAACCTGCTGCTGAAGTTCGAGCGCGAGCCGGCATGGCGCGGCACCAGCGCGCAGCCGGACCACCACGCCAGACACTGGTGACCAGTGGTCACGCTCGGGGAGATCGTCCGCTGGATCGTCTATCGGACGAAGATCGCGTACTACCGCGTGCTGCGCGCGCTGCTGCGCGGCGACCGGTTGCTGTGGGGGTCGGAGCGCAAGTTCCGCGGCCTGCTGGAGGCCGCGCCGGACGCGATGGTGATCGTCAACGCGCACGGCCACATCGCGCTCGTCAACGCCCAGGCCGAGCGGCTGTTCGGCTATCGACGCGGCGAGATCGTCGGCCAGAGCATCTCCGAGCTGATCCCCAGGCGCTTTCGCGCCTCGCACCGCCAGCACATGAAGAACTACCTGCGCGGCGCGACGGCGCGCCCGATGGGCTCCGGCCTGGAGCTGTTCGGCCGCCACAAGGACGGCAGCGAGTTCCCGATGGAGATCAGCCTCAGCCCGCTGGAGTCCGACGAGGGCCTGCTCGTGTCGGCGGCGATCCGCGACGTCAGCGCGCGCAAGCGCGCGGTCGCCGAGCTCGCGGCGGCCGAGGCGCTGTTTCGCGGGGCGTTCGACAACTCGCCGATCGGGATGGCGCTCAGCGACGACGACGGGCGCATCGTGCGCGTCAACGGCGCGCTCTGCGATCTCACCGGCCGCACGGTCGCGCAGCTCGAGGGCTCGGCCTTCGACGAGCTCGTGCACCCCGAGGAGATGGGCTATGACCGCAAGGCGATCACGCAGCTGATCGCTGGCGAGCGCAACCAGTACAAGGTCGAGACGCGCTTCGCGCACGCGACGGGCTCGCCGATCTGGGTCAACGTCCAGGCGACGACGATCCGCGACGAGGACGGCGACACGCGCCGCTTCCTCGTGCAGGTGCAGGACGTCACGCACCGCCGCCGCTACGAGGAGAACCTGCACTACCTCGCGACGCACGACCCGCTGACCGGGCTGCACAACCGCTCGAGCTTCGCCGGCCAGCTCGACAGCCACGCCGAGGTCGTCCGCCGCTACGGCAGCGAGGGCGCGCTGCTGCTGCTCGACCTCGACCACTTCAAGTATGTCAACGACACGCTCGGCCACCAGGCGGGCGACCACGTGATCGCGCGCGTCGCGACGCTGCTCGGCGGGCGCCTGCGCGACAGCGACGTGCTCGCGCGCCTCGGCGGCGACGAGTTCGCCGTCCTGCTGCCGAAGGCCGACGGCGCCGCCGCGCAGCGCGTCGCCGACGACCTGCTCGCGGCGCTGCGGGTGGAGCGCATCGTCGTGCCCGGCACCGCCGATCGCACGATCACCGCCAGCATCGGCGTCGCGATGTTCGAGCGCGTCGAGGGCCTGACGGGCGAGGACGTGCTCGTCAGCGCCGACCTCGCGATGTACGACGCCAAGGAGGCCGGGCGCAACCAGATCGTCATGCACACCTCCGGCGAGCACGCGCAGGCGCGCATGCAGGGCCGCGTGACGTGGGCCCAGCGCATCCGCGTGGCGATCGAGGAGGACCGCTTCGCGCTCGTGGCACAGCCGATCATCGAGCTCGGAAGCGGCGTCGCGACGCAGTTCGAGGTGCTGCTGCGGATGCTCGACGACCACGGCGACATGATCCCGCCGAGCGCCTTCCTGTCGACCGCCGAGCGGCTCGGGATGATCCAGGAGATCGACGCGATCGTCGTCACGCGGGCGATCCGCGCGATGGCCGCGGCCGGCGACGCGATCGGCGACACGCGCGTGGAGATCAACCTCTCCGGCGCCTCGATGGGGGACCCCGAGATCCTGCGCGTCATCGAGCGCGAGCTGCACGAGACAGGTCTGGATCCCGGGCGCGTGATCTTCGAGATCACGGAGACCGCGGCGATCGCGAACATCGCCAAGGCGCGCGAGTTCTCCGACGAGCTGGCGCGGCTGGGCTGCCGCTTCGCGCTCGACGACTTCGGCGCGGGCTTCGGCTCCTTCTACTACCTCAAGCACGTGCACTTCGACATCCTCAAGATCGACGGGGAGTTCGTCCGCGACGCGTGTGCGACGCGCACCGACCGCCTCGTCATCCAGGCGGTCGTCGCGATCGCACGCGGCCTGGGCAAGGAGACGGTCGCCGAGCACGTCGGCGACGACGCGACCGTCGCGCTGCTGCGCGAGCTCGGCGTCGACTACGGGCAGGGATACTTCCTCGGCAAGCCGCAGCCGCTGGAGCGCTTCCTCGCGAGCATGGCGCAGGCCCGCAGCGGCGTCGCCTGAGCGCCGGGGCGTGCAGGAGCGGTTGCAGCGACACGTAACCACGTGCGCGGACGTGCATCCGGGGGTCGGGAGGGGCAACGTGGTGGCTACCCAACGAAGGAGCCCATGCGCATCTCGAGCGTCATCGCGCCTGCGGCGGCCGTCGCGTTGCTCGCGGCCCCGGCCGCCAGCGCCCAAGTCCTGCACACCGTCGCCGCCGGCGAGACACTGTGGTCGATCGCGGCCCAGAACAACCTCACGACGCGCACCGTCGCGGTCTACAACGGCCTGTCGCCCGACGCGCACGTCGTCCTCGGCAGCACGCTGAAGGTTCCGACGGTCGCCGAGGGCGCGGCCGCGCTGGCGGGCGCCGGCGTCACGCCGAGCGCGGGTCCCGGGATCGTCGTCTCCGCGCCACCCGCCGGCGCGCCGCGCGCGCAGGGCGGCTACGTCGTGCGCGCGGGCGACACGCTCGGCGCGCTCGCCCGCCAGACCGGCGTCAGCGTCGCGCAGATGGCCTACGTCAACGGTCTCGACCCCGACGGCCTGCTGCTGATCGGGACCGTCCTGAAGCTGCCCAACGGCGCGCCCGCTCCGGCGCGCGCGGCGCTGCCGGCGCCGGCCGTGCGCGTCGTGCCGCCGGCCGCGCCGGTGCCGACGTCGGTGCGCGTGAGCGCCGAGCGTGTCAAGCAGCTGGCCGCCGAGCACGGCGCTCCGGCGTCGCTCGCCGCCGCGATCGCGTGGCAGGAGAGCGGCTTCAACAACGCGCTCGTCTCGACCGCCAACGCGCGCGGCGTCATGCAGGTCATGCCGGGGACGTGGGACTGGGTGCAGCGCAACCTCGCGACGACGCCGCTGAGCCCGACGTCGGCGGACGACAACGTGCGCGTCGGCTCGCTGTACCTCGCTCGCCTGATGCGCGACGCCGGCGGCGACCCGCGCCTCGCCGCGGCCGGCTACTACCAGGGACTGCGCTCCGTGCGCACGCGCGGGATGTTCGACGACACGAAGCGCTACGTCGACAACGTCATGGCACTGCGGGCACGCTTCGGCGGCTGACGGGGAGGGCCATCGCGACCCGTTCGTTTCCCACGCAAACGGCGCGAACCCCGGTCGCGGCGCGATGCACGCGGGCCGTCACACCAATAGCTGGACTGTGCTCTCAAACCGAGTAGTCTCCACTGGACTTCCGTGGAACCTTCGCCTGGGCGCAGGGAGTTCGGAGGAGTTCGCCTGCCGCTCTGGGACAGCACGCAGACGCCTCGTGGGAGGCTGCGACTGGCCTCGGGTCCGTTTTCGTTCAGACACCAGGGGACCTCATGGATGCAGGACAGCCCGCCACGGCGATCGACAGCTCCCAGACGCAGAGCGCTCTGAGCGCGATCTCCAACGAGATGGTCGCGATCTACAAGGATCAGTTCGGCCGCGGCCCGACGAAGACGCGTACGCACTGGGCGGGTCCGGACCTGCTCGTCGTCACGCTCGAGAACACCTTCACCTCGGCCGAGCACACGCTGCGCGCGCTTGGCGAGCACGAGCGCCTGCGCGACCTGCGGCTGCTCTTCCAATATGCCGAGATCCATCGCTTCTGCGATCCGGTCGAGCAGCTCACCGGGCGCAAGGTACGCGCGTTCATCAGCGGCATCGACACCGTCGCCGACCTCGCGACGGAGATGTTCGTGCTGCACCCGGAGGGCTACGCCGGCCCGTCCAGGAGCAACGCGGGGGGCCTCTGACAGCGGCGACGGCCGCTGGGGGATGCGGTTGGGCCGGGCTCGGGGAGAATGGCGGGCAATGGCCGCCACGCCGACCCACCGACACGGACGTCACGTTCACGCGCACGCCCACGACGGAGCGCACCGCCATCTGCGGTGGCTGACGTCCTCGACGGCTGAGGGCGAGGGCGGCCGGGGGCACGACCACGGGCAGGCGCACGGCGGGCAGGCGCACGGCGAGCAGGCGCACGGCGAGCACGCGGACGGCGGGCAGGCGCACGGCGAGCACGTGCACGGCGAGCACGCGGACGGCGGGCACGCGGACGGCGGGCACGCGGACGGCGACCATCCCCACGCGCACGACCACGGCCACTCGCATGGCCACGGGCACGGCCACTCGCATGGGCTCGTCCACGAGTCGATCAAGCGCTCGCGGGCGGGCATGCGGGCTGTCGGCCTGGCGCTGTGCGTGCTCGGCGCGACGGCGGTCGTCCAGCTCGTCGTGTTCGTGGCGTCGGGCAGCGTCGCGCTGCTGGCGGACCTCATCCACAACGTCGGCGACGCCGCGACGGCGATCCCGCTGGCGATCGCGTTCGCGCTGCGCAATGCCCGCGCGGAGCGCCTGGCGGGGCTCGCGGTCGTGCTCGCGATCTTCGTCAGCGCGTGCGTCGCGGGCTACGAGGCGATCGCGAGGCTGATCGACCCGCACGACCCGCGCCACCTCGGCGCGCTCGCGATCGCGGGCATCGTCGGCTTCGCCGGCAACTGGTGGGCGGCGCAGATCCGCACTCGCGCCGGCGTGCGGCTCGACAGCCCGGCGCTGATCGCCGACGGCGCGCACGCCCGCGCCGACGCCTACGTCAGCCTCGCGGTCGTCGCCAGCGCCGCCGTCGTCGCCGTCGGGCTGCCGATCGCCGACCCGCTCATCGGCCTCGCGATCACGATCGTGATCCTGCGCATCACGCTCGAGTCCTGGCAGACCGTGCGCGCAGCCCACTAGGCTTCGCCGGCGTGTCGAGCCGATCGCGAGGAGCGTGATGTCCGGGAGCCCGCAGCAGCCAGCAACCGCGCAGACGACGGGCCGCTCGGTCGTCGTCTTCAGCGACGACGTCCACCTCGATCGGGTGGCGATGACCGCGGCGCTGCGCTCGCTGGCGGAGGTCGCGACCGTGGTCGCGACGTCCGACGCCGACGACGGCGCGCTCGACGGCGACGCGCTCGCGTCCGCCGACGTGATCACGTTCGACGCGCTCGGCGTGGCGGTCGTCGCGCGCGAGCCCGGCGAGCTCGCGGCGTCGCTGGCCGCGACGGGAGCAGGCGCGGGGATCGTGTCCGTCGAGCCCGAGCACGTTCTGCACGCGATCGTCGTCGAGCAGCCCGCGGCGCGGGCGGAGTTCTCCGACGACGACGCGTTCACCTGGGGCCTGCGCGCGACCCGCGTCGACGCGTCGAGCGCGACCGGTCAGGGGATCAGGATCGCGGTGCTCGACACCGGCCTGGACTTCGCCCATCCGGACTTCGCCGGCCGGGCGATCACGAGCCGGTCGTTCGTGACCGGCCTGCCGGTCGACGACGGCCACGGCCACGGCACGCACTGTGCCGGCACCGCCGCCGGACCGGCCAGGCCGGGGCAGGGGCGCCGCTACGGCATCGCCTCGCAGGCCACGCTGTTCGTCGGCAGGGTGCTCGACGACAGCGGCGCGGGCGCGGACGCCGGCATCCTCGCGGGCATCGACTGGGCGATCACGAACGGCTGCCGGATCATCTCGCTGTCGCTGGGCGGCGACGTTCGCACGGTGTCGACGGCCTACGAGACCGTCGGCCGGCGCGCGCTGGCGGCAGGCGCGCTGATCGTGGCCGCGGCCGGCAACAACGCCGACCGCCGCCGCGGAGATCCGGGCTTCGTGGGGATCCCCGCCAACAGCCCTTCGATCATGGCGGTCGCCGCGGTCGACTCCGATCTGCGGATCGCGGAGTTCTCGGCGGCCGGCAACCCGGTGGCGGGCGGGGCCGTCGACCTCGCGGCGCCCGGCGTCGCCGTCTACTCGGCGTGGCCGATGCCGCGGCGCACGAACACGATCTCCGGCACGAGCCAGGCGACGCCGCACGTCGCCGGCATCGCGGCGCTGTGGTCGCAGGTCACGGGCGACACGGCGAACGCGCTGTGGGCGACCGTCGTCGGGGCCGCCCGCCGGCTCGACCTTCCGGCGGCCGACGCCGGCGCCGGCCTCGTCCAGGCCCCGGGTTCGGCGTCGCTGTAAGCGATGGCATCGGCAGGCCCGGACGTCCGCGTGACCGTCACGGTTGCCGACTCCGCTCTCGCGGAGATCGAGCAGCTCGCCGGTCGCCTGCGGCGGGCCGGCATGGCGGTCGATGCGGTGCTCGGCGCGATCGGCATCATCACCGGGTCGGTGGCGAGCGCGCGGCTGGCGTCGATCCGGACGCTGCCGGGGGTCGCGGCGGTCGAGGAGCAGACGACGTTCCAGATCGCGCCACCCGACGCCGACGTGCAGTGATCGCGCGGGCTCAGTCCGCCAGCACCCACACGTCCTTGCCGCCGCCGCCCAGCGCGCAGTTGACGACGAGCTCGCCCGCGCCCGGCGCGAACCGGCTCAGGCCGCCTGGCAGCACGCGCCCGCCGACGACGAACGGCCGCAGGTCGACGTGGCGCGGCTGCAGGCGCCCGTCGACGACCGTCGGATGCGTCGACAGCGCGACCGGCTCTTGGGCGATCCATGCGGTGGGGTCGGCGCCGATCGAGGCGCGCAGCTTCGACAATTCCTCGCGCGACGCCTGCGGGCCGAGCACGATGCCGTCGCCGCCCGCCCCGTCGCGCGGCTTGACGACGAGCTCGTCGAGCCGCGCCAGCGCCTCCGCGCGCTGCTCGTCGACGGCGAGGTCCCACGCCGGCACGGACCGCAGCAGCGGCTCCTCGCCACAGTAGAAGCGCACGAGCCGCTCGACGTAGACGTACGTGCGCTTGTCGTCGGCGACGCCGGTGCCGAACGCGTTGAGCACCCGCGCGGCGCCGCTGCGCAGCGGCTCGATCAGGAGGCGCCCGAGCGCGGTCGGCCGGCCGTCGTCGCCGCGCAGGCGATCCTCGTTGGTTCGCCGCCACACGACGTCGACGGTCGATCTGTCCTCGCGCAGCACGACGCGACCGTCGCGCTCGGCGAGGTCGTCGACGGCGACGAGCGGCCAGCCGGTCAGGCGCGAGAGCTGCTCGAGCTCCCACCAGACGATGTTGTCGGGCTCGCGCCCGAGGATCGCGACGGCGCCGTCGCCGGCCATCTCCAGCAGCGCCGCGCGCAGCGCCTGCTCGAACGGCCGCGGTCGTGGCGCGCCCGGCAGCGCCGGCGCGACGTGCCGGCGCGCGGCGGCCGCGAAGGCCATCAACGTCGGCGTGCGCACGTTGTCCTCGAGCACGACAAGCTCCCCGCGCGCGTCGCGCACGACGTCGGGGCCGGCGACGGCGATCCGCGGCCCGCGCTGGGGCAGCGCGGCGACGTCGTCCTCGAACCACGGGCAGCGATCGAGCAGGTCTGCCGGCACGACGCCGGCGCGAAACGCCTCGCGCGCGCCGAACGCGTCGCACGCGAACGCCTCCAGCGCGCGGATGCGCTGCTCCAGGCCGGCCGCGAGCCGCGCCCATTCTGCGGCGCCGACGACGCGCGGGACGGCGTCGACGGTCAGCGGGTGCGCGCTCGCGCCCACGCCGTGGACGATGCCGTCGCGCCGCACCCCGCCGGCGATCGCCTCGGCGGCGGCCGCCGGCGACGTCGCTTCGAGCGCGGCGAGGACGCCCGCGTACGCGGCACGCGCGCCGCCGTCGGCGTCGAACGCCTCGTCGATCGCGCCGCCGGTCGGCGCGTAGCCCGCGGGTGCTGCGACGGTCGCCATGCCGGGGTGCTACCCGGCGGCGAGCGCGACGTCGCTCATCGGCCCCCGTGGGCGCCGCCGGCGCGGTGCTGCAAGAGGTCCCGAGCCGGGCTACAGGTCGCGCAGATCCTCGATCGCCGGACGGCGCAGCGCCCGCAGGACGAGCATCGCAGCGACGACCACGGCGCCTCCGGTGAGTGCGACGACCGCGGCGAGGTACGTCCAAGGCACGGTCAGCACGTCGGGCGGCGGGTCGAAGACCCCGGTCAGGACCCGAACGAGCATGTCGGAGAGCGCGGCTGCGGCGATCGTCCCGAGGATCAGGCCGCCGGCGCTGACGAACAGCGACTCGCCCCACACGAACCCGCCGAGCTGCCGGCTCCCGGCCCCCAGCGCGGCGGCGATCGCGAACGTGCGACGCCGTTCCTGAAAGCCGAGGCCGAGCGTCAGCCCCGACGCCGCGACCGCCAGGATCAGCGCGAAGGCGAGCTCGACCTTCGTCAGGCCCGACAGCTCGACGGCCGTGAGGTTCGAGCCGACGACCTTGCGGCCGTCGACGATGTCGGTGACGCGCGCCCTGGTGCCGAGCATCCGTCGCAGGCGCCGCGACACGGCCGCCGGGCTCGTGCCATCGGTCTGGACGAGGAACGCGCCGACGGCATCCGATCCCGTCGCCCGCGAGACGTAGCTCTCGTTGGCGACGAAGAACGAGTCCATCGGCGCCGTCGGAAACTCCTTCGCGACGCCGATGTAGTGAAACGCGACGGTCTTCATGCGCTGCGTCACGCCGTCCTGCATGCGCAGGCGCAACAGGTCGCCCGGCCGCAGTTGGAAGTCGCGCACGGTCTCGGCCGAGACGAGCACGCCGTCGGGGCGTGCCGCGAGGCTCGCCATCAGCCCGCGGGCGCTGCCGCCGGCGAACCACCCGTCCTGCAGCTCGCCGGCGGCGACGATCGTCGCCGGTCGCACCCCGTAGAGGTCCTGCAGGTCGGCGCCGACGTACGCGAGGCGGTGCTGCAGCGGCTCGATGCTCGCGACCCCCGGCACCGCCCGAAGCCGCGCCGCCCCGCCCGGCCCGACGTGGACGCCGGGCGACTCGGTCACGGTCACGTCCGCGCCGTTGGAGAGGCGGGCGTCGGCCTCGGCCTGCTGCTGATAGGTGGAGTTGAAGACGGCGGTCGACGCCGCGAAGGCGCCCGTGAGCGCGACGAGCGTCACGGCCCTGGCCAGCAGCCGGCGCTGGCGCGCCATCGTCGCCGCGACGATCGCCGACAGCTCGCCGGCGACGGGCCGCAGCAACCGCGCGAGCGGCCGGCGGCCGCGCACGAGCACGAGGTCCGCGATCCGGTAGGCGAGCAGGCCCGCGCCGATCCACCCGAGCAGCGGCGCGAGCAGCGCATACCAGTTCACCGAGACCTGCGGCAGCCCCTCCGGGGCGAGCACGAGGTCGTAGCCGTTGCGCGACGCCTGCCACGCGACGAGCGCCGACCCGGCCAGCGCGACGACGTCCAGGCCGCATCGCGCCCACAGCGCGGGCCGGACGCGGCGCCCGATCTGCGCCCGCTGCCCAGCGACCGTCAGCGAGCGGGCGTCGCGCCACGCGGGCAGGGCGAACGACGCTGCGGCGATCGCCAGCCCGGCGACCGCGGCGCCGCCGGCCCACAGCGCGGCGGCCGCCGTCGAGGCGCCGAAGCTCACGCTGCCGAACGCCGCCGATCCGACGAGCAGCGCGCCGGCGAGCCCGGCGACGACGCCCGCGCCGCCGGCCAGCGCGGTCTCGCCGAGCGCGATGCCCACGAGCTGGCGCGTGGAGGCGCCGCGCGTGCGCAGCAGCGCGGCGTCGCGCCGGCGCCGGTCGGCCCCCGCCGCGGCGATCGTGGCCGTCACGAGTCCCGCGAGGATCGCGCCGGGAACGCCGAGGAACAGGAACAGCAGCTCGGCGTACAGGGCGTCCGTGCGGGCGTCGTCGAGCGCCGCGCCGAGGCTGTCGCCGACGAGCCCGGCGCCGGCGAGCCGCGCCTCGAGGTTGCGCGCGTTGGCCGACACCCGCGCGAACGCCGCGCCGGGGCCGGCGGGCAGCGCATGCGAGAGGCGAGCGTGGACCTGCGTCGTGATCGGCGCACCGCGCTCGACGCGGTCGAAGACGCGCTCGGGCAGCAGGATGACGTTGTCGGGCGGCGCCTGTGGCTGGGCGCCGGCGGGCGCGCCGACCTTCTGAAACAGCGCGTCCGCGGCGGGCAACTCGACGACGCCGTCGATCGTCACGCGGGCATCGCGCCCGCCCGCCACGCCGATGCCGACGCGGTCTCCGGGCGTCGCGTGCAGGTTCGCGGCCGTCTGCTGCGCGAGCAGCACGCCGGTGCCGGCGCCGGCCAGCACGCGGATCTCGCCCGGGAACGTCCGCGCGTAGCCGCCGGGCAGCGCCAGCACCCTGCCCGGGCCGGTCTGCTGGGTCGAGCCGCCGGTCGTCGCGCGCAGCCCCGTCGTCGCGGCGAAGCGCACCGTCAGCGCGCGAGCCACGCCGGGCTGCGCGCGAACCTTGGCGAGCAGGCCGGAGGCCGCGGTGGCGCTCTGCGCCTCGACCTGCCAGTCGACCGCCACGCGACCGATCGCGCGCCGGGTCATCTGCGACGTCGTCGACGACAGGAAGGTCCCGATCGACGCCAGCAGCGCGACGCCGACCGCGACGCCGAGCGCGGTGACCACCAGGCGGCCGCGGCGATGGGCGACGAGCCCGCGCAGCCAGGTCAGCGCGACCACGTGCGCTCCCGCGAATCGCCGGCGGCGGCGAGCCGGCCGCCGTGCAGCTCCCAAACGTCGCTCAGGCGCGCGGCGACGAGGGGATCGTGCGTCGCGACGACGAGCGCCGCGCCGGCATGCTCGGCAGCGGCCAGCAGCACGTCGATCACCATGGCCGCGCTGGCCGCGTCGAGCTGCCCGGTCGGCTCGTCGGCGAGGATCAGGACGGGCTCGCCCGCGAGCGCCCGGGCGACGGCGACGCGCTGCGCCTGCCCGCCGGAGATCTCCTCGGGCAGCTTGTCGCACAGCTCGGCGAGCGCGAGCGACTCGAGTGCTTCGCGCGCCGCCACGCGCGCGGGCGCGTCGCGCGTCCCGGCGAGGATCAGCGGCAACGCGACGTTCTCCTGAACGGTCAGCGGAGCCAGCAGGCTCGGACCCTGGAAGACGACGGCCACCGGCCCCGGCCGCAGCGCCGCGCGATCGCCGATCGCCGGCCATCGCACGCTGCCCGCCGTCGGCTGCTCGAGGCCCGCCATGATCAGCAGCAGCGTCGACTTGCCCGAGCCCGACGGCCCGACGAGCGCGATCCGATCGTCCGCCTCGACGGTGCAGTCGGTCGGCTGCAGGGCGACGGTGGCCGTCGCTCCCACGCCGTACGTCCGACCGGCGCCGTCGCAGTCGACGAGTGCCTTCAAGCCTGCACCCGCCCGTCGCGCAGGCGGATCTCGCGGTGCGACGTCGCCGCGACGTCGCGGCTGTGGGTGGCGATCAGCACGGCCGCGCCCGCCGCGGCGCGCGCATGCAGCAACTCGACGATGCGCTGCGCCGTCGCGTCGTCGAGCTCGCCGGTCGGCTCGTCGGCCAGCAGGATCTTCGGATCGTTGGCGAGCGCGACCGCGAGCCCCGCTCGCGACAGCTCGCCGCCGGAGAGCTGGCCGGGGCGCGCGTGCGCGCGCCGCGTCAGCCCGCAGCGCTCGAGCACCTCGGCGCGCCACGCGGCGGACGTCCTGCCGCGGCCGAGGCGCTGGACGAGCGCGACGTTGTCGCGTACCGACAGGTGTCCGACGAGGTTCGCCTGCTGGTAGAGCACCCCGATCGCGCGCGAGCGCACGCGCGCGCGGGCCTCCTCCGAGCGGCGCGACAGGCGCTCGCCGTCGATGCGGACCATGCCGCCGTCGGGCTCGTCGAGCCCCGCCAGGCACGACAGCAGCGTCGACTTGCCCGAGCCCGACGGCCCCGTCACGGCGACGATCTCGCCGCCGCCGAGCTCGAGCGTGACGCCCTGCAGCGCGAGCGTCGCGTCGTCGCCAGCATGAAAGAAGCGGTACAGGCTGTCGGCCTGCAGCAGGGCCGTCATCGCGACCAGGTCAGGGAGTCGCTGACGATCCTCCAGGGGTCGACGTTGTCGGCGCCCTTGGGGCCCGACAGCGTGAGGATCGCCCGCCGGGCGCCGTGGGCGAAGACGTAGCGCTCGACGGCGTCCGTGCCCGCCTTGGCGGTGACGGCGTTCGGCCGGGCGGCGGCGAGGTACGTGATCCGTATTGCGGTGCCGGCCTTGCGGCGCACGGCGCTGACCTTGCCGGGCCGGTAGCCCTTGACGCCGCGCGCGAGCTTCGGAAGATCCGCGCTCCGGGCGTGCGCGACGGTCAGCGGCGCGCGCGAGGACGCGCTCTGGATGCGGATCGCGTTGAGCTTGTCGGTGAACGTCACCGCACCACCGGACGCGCTGCGCGACCAGCCTTCCGGGACCTTGACGACGAAGCCCGCGCCGCGCGGCGCGTAGGCGACGAACGCCTGGTCGTCGGGGATGTCCCCGGCGGGGCTGACCTCGCGCGCGTTGGGGTCGACGGGCTTCGACGGCGTGTCGCCGATCGAGGACGAGCTACCACAGCCCGCGACCGCGACCGCGACCGCGATCGCGATCGCGGCGAGGGTGACGCATGTGCGCAGGTGCATGACGCGCACCGTCGCACCCGCCGGTCAACGCCGCGCCCGCGCGGGGTCAACGCCGGGTCAACGTTCGCGATCGGGCCGGGCGCGGCCGTACGCTGGCGGGATGGGAGCCCGGATCCTGATCGTCGAGGACGACGACGCGATCGCCCGCGGGCTCGTGCGCGTGCTCGCCGGCCAGGGCTACGACGTACGGCGCCTCGCGCGTGGCGGGCCGGCCGTCGAGGCGGCCGGCGCCGGCACCGAGCTGGTTGTCCTGGACCTTGGCCTGCCCGACCTCGACGGCATCGAGGTCTGCCGCAGGCTGCGCGCCGCCCGGCCGCAGGTCGCGATCCTGATCCTGTCCGCGCGCGATCAGGAGCTCGACGTCGTCAGCGGGCTGGACGCCGGGGCCGACGACTACCTCGTCAAGCCGTTTCGGCTGTCCGAGCTGCTGGCCCGCGTGCGCGCGCAGCTGCGCCGGCTCGAGGTCGCGGAGCCGACGCCTCGCCAGCAGCCGCTCGAGGCCGGCGGCGTGCGCGTCGACGTCGGCGCGCGCCGCGCGTTCGCCGGCGGCGAGGAGCTCACGCTGCGCCCGCGCGAGTTCGAGCTGCTCGCGCTGCTCGTCGCCGAGGCCGGCCGCGTCGTGACGCGCGAGCGGCTCATGCGCGACGTCTGGAACACGGACTGGCTCGGCTCGACGAAGACGCTCGACACGCACGTGCTGAGCCTGCGTCAGAAGCTCGGGCGCCCCGAGGCGATCACGACGCTGCGTGGCGTCGGCTACCGCTTCGAGCGTTCATGAGGCGCCGGCTGATCGCCGCCATCGCCGGCGTCGCGGCCGTCGCCGTCGTGCTGTTCGCCGTGCCGCTCGCGCTGCTGCTCGGGCGCACCTACCGCGACGAGGACCTGCTGCGCCTGCAACGCGACACCGTCGCGGCGACCCGCGAGATCGACCTCTCACAGCAGCCGGGCGACGCGCTCGAGCTGCCCCGCACGAGCGACCGCCTCGCCGTCTACGACGTCCGCGGGCGCCGCATCGCCGGCCGCGGACCCGCGCTCGCTGACGCCGGCGTGCGCGCCGCGCTCGCCTCGGCGCGCCCGACCGACGGCCGCGCCGGCGGCCGGCTGGTGGTCGCGGTGCCGCTGCTGCGCGGCGAGCGCGTCACGGGCGCGGTGCGCGCGGCGCGTGACGAGGCCCGCGCGATCACGGATGCGCGGCGAGCGTGGCTGCTGCTCGCCGCCGTCGGGGCGGGCGTGCTCGCGCTCGCGGTGCTCGCCGCGCGCCTGCTCGGGACGCGGCTGGCCGTGCCGCTCGAGCGCGTCGCGGCCGCGGCGTCGCGGCGGGGGGAGGGGGATTTCTCGGTGCGCACCGCGCGCGAGCGGATCGCGGAGGTCGATGCCGTCGCCCGCGCGCTCGACGCGACCGCCGCGCGGCTGGACGAGCTCGTCAGCCGCGAGCGCGCCTTCACCGCCGATGCGTCGCATCAGCTGCGCACGCCGCTGGCGGCGCTGCGCATCGAGCTCGAGGCGCTGGCGATGACAAACGGCGGCGGGCCGGAGCTGACGGCCGCGCTGGCGCAGGTCGACCGCCTGCAATCGACGATCGACACGCTGCTGTCCGTCGCGCGCGACGCGCAGCCGCGCTCGGCGAGCGTCGACCTGGGGGCGCTGCTCGACGATGTCCAGGCACGCTGGCGCGGCCCGCTCGCGGCCGCCGCGCGACCGCTGCACGTGCGCGTGCCGGGGCAGTCGCTTACGGTGCTCGCGTCGCCGCGCGTGCTCAACGAGATCCTCGACGTCCTGCTCGACAACGCCCACCGCCACGGCGCGGGCGAGGTGTCGGTGACGGCGCGGGCGGTCGCGGGCTATGCCGCCGTGGAGGTCGCAGACGGCGGCGCGGGCTTCGCGATCGACGTCGATCTGGCATTCGAACGGCGCCGCGGCTCCGGTGCCGGCCATGGCATCGGCCTCGCGCTGGCGCGCTCTCTGGCGCACGCGGAGGGCGGCCGGCTCGACGTCCCGAACCCCGGACCGCGGCCGGTCGTGCGCCTGCTGCTGCGCCGGCCGCACGGCGCGGCTACGGCGTCCTTCGACGAGCTCGGCACGGCGCCGCCGCTCGCGCCGACGTGACCGCGCCGCGTCGCGCGGAAAGCCTGCGTGGGTGCTCAGCCGCCGCCGTACGCGACGACGAGGTCGGTCAGCACGCCGGCGGCGAAGCCGCACGACAGCAGCGCCAAGGCGAGCTCGCGGTGCCCGATGCGGCGCATCGCGCTCGTGATCTCGCCGATGACATAGAAGATCGCGCCGCCCGCGACGGCGTCCGCGGGCCATCGCCGCGGCGTGGCCGCATCTCACCGAGGCCACCCTCAGACGCGCCGGACGCTAGGCAGTGAGGGCACCCTACGACCAGCAGCGGGCAGGCGAGCCGGCACGAGCATCCAAGGGCGCGGCTGTACACGAAGGTCACGTTCGCACACCGCAAGTCGCTGAACCTCGTGACAACGGGGCTGCGGTTGCGCGCGCACACCCCGCCGCCCAAACGCCTGCAGCTGCGCCAGAGCCGCGGGGGCGTGTCGAGCGCTACCGTCGCCGTCAGAGTGATCCGGCT
>JAWVGK010000390.1:0-3635 GCA_033855155.1 Solirubrobacteraceae bacterium
CGATGCGCTGCACGGGGGAGCCCTGCCGGTCGACGATCTCCAGCAGGCCGGCCCCGGGCTGCGCGCCGTCCGCCGCAACGACGGCGAGCGCGTCGCCGACCCAGTGGACCGTCTGCGGGGCCAGCAGGGTGAGCCCCGGCGAGCGCTCGGCGACGGCCCCCGGCCCGAGGATCGCCAGCCGCGTGCGGTAGGCCAGCGCCAGCGTCCCGTCGGGGTGCAGGGCCTGGTCGACGAGCCCGCCGCCGAGCGCGTGCTCGGCGAGGACGCCGCTCGCGCCGTCGCGGACGACCACCGTCCGCGGGTCGCCGGTCGCCGTGGTCCCGCTGAGCCACGCCACGAAGCGGCCGGCGGCGCGCATCCCGAACGCCCCGCCGGGCAGCGCGACCTCCGGCGCGGCGCCCGCCGCCGCCCCCGATGGCAGTGCCGTCGGCCGGCAACCCGGCCCACGAAACGCCGCGAAGTCCCGGCCGACGTCGATCGAGCGCACGCCGCGGTTCGCGGAGGCGCAGCTGCCGACCCGCGTCAGCGGCGCGCCGAACGCGCCGAGATACGTGCGCGACGTGACGACCGTGCGTGATTGGCGACGCCGCGAGACCTCGAACAGCTCGAGCCCGACGGTCGTCGACGACGCCGACAACCGCGGCGAGCCCAGGCTCTCGGTGTCCGAGCCGACGAACCGCTGGACGCGGCGCGGAGCCTTGCCCGGCTCCGCCACCCACAGGTCCAGCACCGCGTCGTCGCGGCGCCTGAGCCAGACGAGCCCGCCGTTGCCGGCGAGGACCGGCCCGGCCTCGGGCACGAACGTCGGACTCGCGACGAGCGCGCCGCGCGACGCCGCCGCGAGCGACGCGGACAGCGAGCCGCGCGACGCGGCCGCGACCGACGCGGACAGCGAGCCGCGCGGCGCCGCCGCGACCGACGCGGGCAGCGAGCCGTGCGACGCCGCCCCGACCGACGCGGACAGCGGGGGCGGGCCGCCGAGCCAGACGCCGGCGGCCAGCAGCACCACGAGGAGCAGCGAACGCATGCGCAGCCCGAAACGCACGGCCGCGGCGACAGTTGCGCCGCGGCCGAGCACGCCGGCGCCCGTCAGAAGTCGAGCGCGTGGATGCGTGTGCGGTAGTCCGTGAAGCCCTTGGTCGTCTCGTCGCCCTTGGAGTACAGGATCCGGTTGGCGCCGCGCAGCCCGCGCGGCGTCACCGGGCGGATCGCGTAGTGCGTGGAGTCGTCGGTCAGCCGCCGCGTCTGCCAGGTGCGGCCCTCGTCGGGCGTGAACCACTGCTCGACCTGGTTCCACGGGCCGATCGTGCGCGACAGATAGACGAAGCGCGGATCCTCGTGATCGAGCGACGCGCCACCCGACGTGAACGAGGGGCGCCCCCGCCCGGCCTCGACGATCTTGCGGGTGATCCACTTCGTGCCGTTGTGGTAGCCGTAGTAGAACGTGTCGTCGCCGCTCGGGCCGCCGGTTCGCCGCGTGTAGACGATCCGCGGCCGACCCTCGGACGTCAGCGCGATGTCGTGCGGCCAGGCGCGTCCGCCGCTCTCGGTGAAGTCGTAGACGTGGTCGAGCTCCTTGATCGGCCGCGGGACCGACGCGAGGCTCGCGATCCGCGATCCGCTCGCCTTGAAGAGGTCGTTGCCCTCGTAGCGGAAGTAGTAGAGGCTGTTCTTGAACGCCATCGGGTGCCCGTCGGTGAGGATCCCGTGGATGTTCGTCTTGCCGTCGCCGACGTACTTGCAGTACGGCCGCTGGTCGATCACCGACGTCACGAGCTCCCGTGGCGGCGCCCAGTCGATGCGGTTCTCGGTGTAGGAGAAGGTCGGAAACCAGCGCGCGCCACGCCAGAACAGCCACAGCTTGTCGCGCTGCTGCATCGGGTTGGGATACGTGAAGCCGAGGTCGCCCGGCACGTTGGGAACGGTGTGCTCGGGGCCCCAGCCGTCGATCGAATGCGCATGCTCGGAGATGCGGTAGCGCATGACGCTCGGGATCCCGGGCGGCGGCAGGTCGTGGCCGGAGTGCGGCGAGAAGAAGACGATGAGCCGCCCGTCGGGCAGGAACTCGAGCGACGGGTTGTTGTGGTCGTCGCGGCCGAGGCCGCGAAACAGCAGGTGCTTGCTGAGCTGGCCGCCTGCCGTCAGGCGCGCGACCCAGACGTTGCCGTCGGTCGAGATCCAGCCGGTGAACGTGTGCCCGTCATGCGAGATCGCGCGCGGATCACCGAAGTACGACCAGGCGCCGGCACCGAGCTCGCGATCGGTCTGAGCCATGAGACATCACCTTCCCATCGGGGTCCCGAGTATCGCTGAGCGGACCGGCGCGCGGCGTGCCATTGATCACACGCGCGCGCAGCTGTCAGGGCAGCGGCTGCGGCCCGAGTGGCTCGGGCGGCGACTCGTCGTCGTCGCCGACGGCGAGCCGCAGCTGCCACCAGGCGACGTCGCGCCACGCGCCGGCCTTCCAGCCGACGTCGCGGTAGACGCCGACGAGCTCGAAGCCCAGCGCGCGGTGCAGGCCGACGCTCGCGTCGTTGGGCATCGTGATGCCGGCGAGCGCGACGCGCAGGCGCTGGCGGCGCAGCAGCTCGACGAGCGCCTCGTAGAGCCGGCGTCCGGCGCCGGCGCGCTGGTGTGCGGGATCGACGTAGATGCTGACCTCGACCGACCAGCGGTACGCGGCGCGCGCGCGGTGCGTGGAGGCGTAGGCGTAGCCGATCACCCGGTCGCCGTGCTCGAGCACGATCCACGGGTAGCGATCGCTCGTCGCGGCGATCAGCGCGCGAAAGGCGTCGGCGTCCGGCGCGACCTCCTCGAAGGACGTCGCGGCGCCGGCGACGTGTGGCGCGTAGATCGCCGCGCAGGCGGCCGCGTCGCGCCCGGGATCGGCGTGGCGCAGCGTCGCGGGCCGCGGCGAGGACATGCACCGATGATCCCATCGCGGCCGGTCTGCCGTACGCTCGCCGCGTGCCCGAACCCCGCTCGCGTCCGAGCCTGTCGCTGCCGACGAGGCGGGCGATCGTCGTCGGCGCGGGATCCTTCGGGACGGCGGTCGCCGTGCTGCTCGCGCGCGGCGGGTTTCGCACGACGCTGCAGACGCGCACCGCCGAGCAGGCGCGCACGCTGCTCGACGATCGCGAGAACCGCGTCTACCTGCCGGGCGTCGACCTGCCCAAGGAGCTGCGCATCGAGAGCGTCGAGGCCGGCCTCGGGCGCGCGGACTACGTCTTCCTCGGGGTGCCGTCGACGGGCGTCGGGCAGACGATCCGCGGGCTGACGAAGGCCGGCCTGACCGGCCGCAGCGCCGTGATCTCGCTGGCGAAGGGCCTCACGCCGCCGAACGGCCTCGCGCCGACGATCCTGCTGCGCGAGCGCTTCGGCGAGGCGCGCGTGGCGTGCATCGGGGGTCCGTCGCACGCTCGCGAGATGGTCAGCGAGGGCGCGGCGCTCGTCGCGGCGTCCTCCAACGAGGACCTCGCGCGGGCGCTTGCGGGCGTTTTCATCCGCGCCGGCGTCGTCTGCGAGCAGTCCAACGACCCGATCGGCGTCGAGCTCGCGGGCGCGGCGAAGAACGCCGCCGGCCTGGCGGCCGGCGCGACCGAGGCGCAGGGCCTGAACGCCGCCGGCGCCGCCGC
>JAWVGK010000391.1:0-44933 GCA_033855155.1 Solirubrobacteraceae bacterium
TCGAGCGCGATCCGCACACCGACGCCGCGCAGGTCGTCGAGCTGCTCGGTCGCGAGCTGGCCCTCGCCGGTGACCATCGTCTCGGCGACCTCGAGCACCAGCCGGTGCGGCGCCAGCCCGCTGCCGCGCAGGGCACGCGAGACGGTTGCAGCCAGGCCGGGCGCAGCGAAGTGGCGCGCGGAGACGTTGACGTGGACCGCCGGAAGCGGTCCCGCGGGGTCATCGCCGAGCACGCCGTCCCAGACGGCGAGCTCGCAGCAGGCGATCGACAGGATCTCGGCGCCGAGCGGGACTGCGAGCCCGCTGGCCTCGGCGGCCGCCAGGAACTGCGCCGGCGCGAGCAGGCCGTGCTCGGGATGCTGCCAGCGCACGAACGCCTCGACGGCCATGATCCTGCCGCTCGAGAGGTCGACGATCGGCTGGTAGTGCAGGCGCAGCTCGCCGTCGGTCAGCGCGCGGCGCAACCCCTGCTCGATCTCCGCCGCGTGCAGCAGCCGCCGGCGCATCCCCTGCGTCGCGAGCTCCGCGCGCGCGCCGCCGCGCTCGCGCGCGCGGGTCGCCGCGACGGTCGCGGTGCGCAGCACGTCGGAGACCGTGCCGGCGCCGCGCTCGGTCAGCACGACGCCGATGCTCGCCGTCAGCGACAGCTCGCGCCCGCCCGCGAGCAACGGCTCGCTGAGCGCCGCGCCGATGCGCTCGGCGATGACGAGCGCCTCCGCGTCGGAGGCGACGCCGGGGACGAGCACCGCGAAGTCGTCGCCGGCGAGTCGCCCGGCGGTCGCGTCGGCGGGCAGCACGCCGGCCAGGCGCGCGCCGACGCCGACGAGGACCTCGTCGCCGGTGCCGTAGCCGAAGCCGTCGTTGAGCCTGCCGAAGCCGTCGACGTCGACGAACAGGACCGCCGCGTCGCCCTGCCCGCGGCGCGCGCGGTCGAGCGCCTGCTGCAGGCGGTTCTCGAACAGCGGCCTGTTCGCGAGGCCGGTCAGCGGATCCTGGAGCCCCAGGCGGGTGATCTCCTCGTCGGCCCGCCAGCGCGCGATCGCCGTGCCGACGACGTTCGCGATCGCCTGCGCGAAGCCGATGTCCTCCGGGCCGATTGCGAGCGGGTCGTCGGATGCGACCGCGAGCATCCCGAGCGTTGCGTCGCGGGGGCCCTGCAGCGCGACGCTCAGCACGGACACCATTCCCTGCGCGACGAGCAGGCCGTCGCCGGCGACGTCGGTCACCTCGTCGCCGCTCAGCAGCAGCGAGCCGCCGGCATCGATCGTGCGCCGCAGCATCGCCGCCTGCGTCGCTCCCGCCGGCTCGCCGTGGCCGGCGAGCGGGCCGAGGCCGATCGCCGACTCGCGCCGCAGCCCACCGTCGGGCTCGACCGTCAGCGCGCTGCCGCGCTCGAGGCCCATGCCCTCCAGCAGCGTCGCGAGGCCCGAGGCGCAGAGGCTCTCGGGGTCCAGGCCCGCGAGCGCGCTCTGACCGAGCGCGACGACGAGCGCCTGGCGCGCGATGCGCTCGGCGCGCTCCTGCTCGACGAGCTTGTGGTCGGTGATGTCGCGGATGAAGCCGGTGTAGGTCGCCTGCGAGCCGCTCATCCGCGTGATCGCGAGCTCGACGGGGAAGGTCGTGCCGTCCGAGCGCTGGGCCTCGAGCTCGACGCGCTTGTCGAGGATCCGGCTGTCGGCGCCCTGCAGCAGGCGCAGCAGCCCCGCGCGGTGGCTCGCGCGCCTGGCGGGCGGCACGATCAGCTCGGCCATGTCCTCGCCGATCACGGCGTCGCGCGCGTAGCCGAACATCCGCTCGGCGGCCGGGTTGAACTCGAGCACCCGGCCGTGCGCGTCGATCGAGACGATCGCGTCGAGCGAGGCCCGCAGCACCGTTGCGTCGACCTGCGCCGACGGGATGATCGCGAGATCCATGCCTTAAGGAGATGTCGGCGTTTGGGCGTCGCGGCTTGAGCCGCGCGGCGCTCGATCGAGCCTCCACACGCCGAACGCGCTCCGGCGTGGCACGATCGACGGCGTGGCCTCCGTCACACCGACCCTCGCCGATCCCGCCGACCCGCTCGGAAAGCTCCAGCGCGGGCTCGGCTCGGGCTACCTGTGGGCGCTGGACGCCGACCGCGCCGTCGGCGCCGCGCTGCTCGTGCACTGCATCTTCAACGACCCGCGCTGGGACCGCCAGCTCGACGATCGCGACGACTACCACGCGACGCTCGCGCTCGACATCGCACTCGACCTGCGCCCGCTGGAGGCGTGGCTGCAGTCAAGCGGCGAGGAGGACGGCGAGACCGCGCACGACGTGCTGGCGGTGCTCGGGCGGATGTCGATCCGCGGCCACGAGGACGCGCGCCGCGTGCTGCGCGAGTACGTCGCCTACGGCGCGGCCTGGGCGCGCGCGATCGAGAGCCTCGTCGGCGACGGCTCGACGCCGCGCGGCGCGGCGCCCTGGCCGGAGGTCGTCGGCGGCCTCGACGCCGTCCTGCTCGAGCGCTTCGCGACCCAGGACGCGCTCGACGAGGCGCTCTCCGGGATCGACCCGCGCGTGCGTCCGTGGACGCTGTGGTCGGTCGAGAACCCGCAGATCGCGCGCGCGCTCGCGCTCGACCAGACCCATACGCCGGCGCCCAACCGCGCCTGGCGCCCGCGCGAGCGCCAGCCCAAGCCGCACGAGCTGATGACCGTCGAGCTGCTCGGCATCGAGGAGAGCTCGCGCTGGGCGCAGATCGCCGAGGAGCTCGCGACGCGCACGACCGACGAGGACGTGATGTTGCTGCTCGCGGCGGCCAACGCGCCGGACCTGCCGATGCGCCGCGCGGCGATCCTCGCGCTCGGCCAGCAGGGCCGCCGCGAGGTGCTCGCGATCGCCGAGCAGAACACGCACCAGGCGGAGCGCGGCAAGCTGCAGGGCGCGATCGCGCTGGCGCTCGAGGCGATGCCGCTGTCGCAGACGCGCGCGCTCGCGCACGATTGGCTGACCGCCGACGACTGGGCGCGGCGGCGCAAGGCCGCGGGCCTGCTCGCGACGTGGGCCGAGGACGAGGACCTCGCGCCCGCGCGCGACGCGCTCACGCGTGAGCTCGATCGCGGCCTCGACGGCGACGTCTACGTCGTCTGCTCGCTGGCCGAGGCGCTCGGGCGCTGCGCCGTGCACGGCCCGTTCGAGGAGCTCACGCGCGCGTACGAGCAGATCCCGTACTCCTACGGCCGGCGCTACGTCGTCGCCGCGCTGGCGGCGGCCGACCCGACGTTCGCCGGAGACGTCGCCGTCGAGTGCCTGTGGGACTGCGAGCGCGAGACGCGGGCGCTGGCGGCCGAGCGCGTCGACCGCCGCGTACGCCTGGCGACGCAGCGCCTCGAAGAGCTGCGCGGCGACGAGGCCCAGGCCGCGTCCGTGCGCCGGGCGGCTGCGACCTCCTAAGTCCGGATCCGGACTAAGCTGAGGGGTCACATGACAGCTTTTGCCGATCTCGGCCTTTCAGACAGCACGCTCGGAGCACTGCAGGACGTCGGCTACGAACAGCCGAGCCCGATTCAGGAACAGGCCATCCCGCCGATGCTGGAGGGCCGCGACGTCATCGGCCAGGCGCAGACCGGCTCCGGCAAGACGGCCGCCTTCGGCCTGCCGATCATCGAGTACGTCGATCCGACCGAGCCCGAGGTGCAGGCGCTCGTCCTCACGCCGACACGCGAGCTCTGCATCCAGGTCACCCAGGCGATCCGCGCCTACGCCCAGCGCAAGGGCGCCGACGTCGTCGCCGTCTTCGGCGGCGCGCCGATCCGCACCCAGCAGGCACAGCTGAAGGCCGGCGGCCACATCGTCGTCGGCACCGTCGGCCGCGTGCTCGACCTCATCAACCGCCGCTCGCTCGTGCTCGACGCATGCCGCTTCGTCGTGCTCGACGAGGCCGACGAGATGCTCGACCTCGGCTTCCTCGAAGACGTCGAGAAGATCCTGCGCCTGACGCCCAACAGCCGCCAGACTGCGCTGTTCAGTGCGACGATGCCGCCGCCGATCCGCGCGCTCGCCGACAACTACCTCTATGACCCGGTGCTCGTGCAGGTCCAGTCGGCGACGCTGACCGTCGACTCCGTCGAGCAGTTCCAGGTCGACGTCAAGACCGCCGACAAGGCCGACAAGCTCGTCGAGGTGCTCGAGGCCGAGAAGCCCGACCAGGCGATCGTCTTCGTGCGCACGAAGATCCGCACCGACCAGCTCTACAAGAAGATGCGCGACAGGGGCTTCAACGTCAAGGCGCTGCACGGCGACATGACGCAGGGCTCGCGCGACGGCGTGATGCTCGGCTTCAAGGGCGGCCGCGTGCCGATCCTCGTCGCGACCGACGTCGCCGCGCGCGGACTGGACATCTCGACCGTCACGCACGTCGTGAACTTCGACGTCCCGCGCTCGCCCGACGTCTACGTGCACCGCATCGGGCGCACCGGCCGCGTCGGGCGCTCGGGCCGCGCGATCACGTTCGTCGAGCCCAAGCAGGAGAAGGAGCTCGAGGCGATCGAGCGCCACGTCGGGACCGCGATCTCGCCGTGGACGCCGGGCGCGCAGGTCGAGCCGGCGAAGGTCACCGAGCGTCCCAAGCGCCACGACAAGCCGCGGCTCAAGCACAACGGCGACGAGCAGTACGCGAAGCTCATCGTCAGCGGCGGGCGCTCGGCCGGGATCGAGGTCGCCGACCTCGTCGGCGCCGTGACGCGGGCGGCGGCCGTCGACGGCGAGGCCGTGCGCAACGTCAAGGTGCTCGAGCACTTCGCGTTCCTGTCGGTCCCGGCGCAGGACGCCGAGCGCATCGCGGCGGCGGTCGACGGCGAGCGCGTGCGCGGCCGGCGCATCCGCGTCGAGCCGGCGAAGGTCTGACGATGGCCGTGGCCGACGTCCACGACGCAAGGACGCCGGCCGCACGATCCGCCGCCGGCAAGCAGGCGCGCGAGCAGGCCGGGCGATCGAGCCACGGCTCGTGGCGGCCGGCGGACGACCGCTCCGATCCCGTCGACGTCCTGCTCGACCAGGCGAAGGGCCGCGTCGCGGAGCTGCTGCCGCTGCGCTACGGACGGATGCTCGTCTCGCCGTTCTCGTTCTATCGCGGCGCGGCCGCGATCATGGCCGCCGACCTCGCCGCGACGCCGACCTCCGGCCTGACGGTGCAGCTGTGCGGCGACGCGCACCTGTCGAACTTCGGGACGTTCTCCTCGCCCGAGCGCGAGCTCGTCTTCGCCATCAGCGACTTCGACGAGACGCTGCCGGGCCCGTGGGAGTGGGACGTCAAGCGCCTCGCCGCGAGCGTCTGCATCGCCGGTCGCGATCGCGACTTCACGGGGCGCCAGGTCAAGGCCGCGGTGCTCGGCACCGTCGCCGCCTATCGCGAGGCGATGAACGGCTTCGCCAAGCGCGGCAACCTCGACGTCTGGTATGCCGACGTCGAGGTCGACCGCGTCTCGCGCCTGCTGCGCGAGGGCGTCGACGTCAAGGGCATGCGCAAGCTCGAGCGAGAGCTCGACGGGGCCCGCCGCAACACGAGCGTCAAGGCCGCGGGCAAGCTGACGGAGACCGTCGGCGGCGAGACGCGCTTCCTCCACAAGCCGCCGCTGCTCGTCCCGATCGACCAGCTGTTGCCCGCCGACGATGCCGAGACCGCCCGCAACAACGTGCTGGGCCTGCTGGCCGGCTACCGCGAGAGCCTGCCCGAGAGCCGCCGCGCGCTGCTGGACGGCTACCGCTACGTGGACGTCGCGCGCAAGGTCGTCGGAGTCGGCAGCGTCGGCCTGCGCGTCTGGGTGATCCTGCTGCACGGTCGCGACGGCAACGACCCGCTGCTGCTGCAGGCCAAGGAGGCGACCGCGTCGGTGCTCGAGCGCCATCTGCCGGCGCCGGCGGGCGCCGGCCACGCCGAGCGCGTCGTCGAGGGCCAGAAGCTCATGCAGACGGTGAGCGACATCTTCCTCGGCTGGCACGTCGCCCGGGGCCCCGACGGCGGCGCGCGCGGACGCAAGCGCGACTACTACGTGCGCCAGGCCGCCGACGGCAAGGGGGCGATCGACGTCTCGCTGCTGCTGCCGGGCGGGCTGGCTGCGTACGGACGCCTGTGTGCCTGGACGCTGGCGCGCGCCCACGCGCGCTCTGGAGACCGCATCGCGATCTCCGGCTACCTCGGCGGCGGCGACGCGTTCGACGACGCGGTCGCGGTGTTCGCCGACCGTTACGCCGACCGCAACGAGGCCGACTACCAGGCGCTGCGTGCGGCGGTCGCCGCGGGCCGCGTACAGGCGGCGAGCGACGACCCGGAGTAGGGCTCGACGATGCCGCCGAGGGGTCCAGAACCCGTCGGTGCCGGGTGCGACCTCAGCGCTCCACCGTCGGACCGAGCATCGCGTGGGTCGTCGCGCTGTGCGGGCCGGCAAGGACGCGCTGCGGCGGGCGTGACCATATGGCACGGACAACATGGGCGTGGTGCCCAATGCGCTGTTGACCGAGCGCATCACGCGACTCGGGCCGGCCAAGCTCGCTGAGCTCTGCGCTGCGCTCGACGTCGCCACCGATTGCTAAGGGCACGTTCGCGATCGGCGGCGATACCGGGCGACGATCGGCCGGCGACCGCTACGGACGGAAGGCCCTCGCCACGGCGACGGGAATACGCGAGAAAGATTCTCTACGTCAACCGCATTGATGGCCGGAGGCTGGCCGCGCGCACGCCTCGTTGAGCCGCCGCTCTGAGGCGAGCCGGCCAGCGCCGTCAATCCAGGCTCTGGCCATCCAGAGCGTCGCTGCCTTGCTGAGGGATGGAGCGACTGCTGAAGGCCCCGTGGCCCGGCTCCGTCAGCGATGTCGTTCTTCCGACGGCAGGGCCAGGGCGCTGGCCACACGAGAAGACGATCGCGCGCGAACGCGACCTCGGCCGGCGAGTCAACTTCTGCGAGCCACTCGGAGCGCCGATGACCGCCACCCTCCTGGAGGCCATCACCGCCAATCCGCGGCGGCGCTCGCGCCCAGCGCGACTCGCCCGCGCGGGGCGCGTTACCCTCTGAGACCGTGGCGCTGCTGTTGAGAGATCGTGACGCGACCTCCGAGGTCGCAGGCGACCCGCCCGGCGGCGGTGCGCCGGTGCTCGCCCCGGACTTCGCCTGCGAGTCCTGCGGCGCGGCGATGGTGCCCGGCCAGGACTGGTGCCTGGACTGCGGCACGGCGGCGCCAGGACGGCTCGGCGCCCGCCCGGGCTGGCGCGCCGCCTTCACCGTCGTCGCAGTCACGATGCTGCTCGTCGTCGGCGCCGTCGTCGCGAGCTACGCCGCGCTGACGAGCGACGCCGAGCGCAAGGCCGCCGCACCGTCGACCGGCGACGGTGCGCCGATCGCCGCGCCGGGGCCCGCCGTCGCAGCGCCCGTCGCACCGGTCACGCCGGGCGCGACCGGACCGGGCACCGTGCCGCCGGCCGCCGGCGCGATCCCCGGCGTCGCCCCGGGAACCGCGCCCGGCACGACCCCCGGCACGACGCCCGGAACGATCCCCGGCGCGACGCCCGGCGCGGTCCCCGGCACCGGCCAGACGATCATCCCGACGGCGCCGCAGGCGCCCGCGACGAACACCCTGGTGAAGCCGCCCGCCGCCACGCCGCCCGCCGCCGGCGCGACGCCACAGCAGCCCGCCGCCACTCCCGCGCCGAAGCCGGAGATCGTCAAGCTCGGCGCCGACGCCGCGTCGACGTATGACCCCGGCAAGCGGGCGGGCGCCGAGTTCGGTCCCGCGAAGCTCGCGATCGACAAGAGCCAGAAGAGCGTCTGGGACGTGACCGTGCCCGCCGACGGCAAACCTATCGGCGCGGGCCTGATGCTCGACCTCGGCAAGCCGTACGCGCTGCGCGCGCTGAAGATCGCGACGCCGACCAACGGCTTCCGGATCGAGCTGTACGCGGCGGTGTCGGCGAAGGAGACGCCGCTGGACGTGCTCGACAAGCGCTGGCAGCACCTGACCGACATCGACGAGGTGCAGGACGGCAAGCCCGTCTCGCTGCTGAAGAAGGCCAAGGGCAAGTTCCAGCTGCTGCTGCTGTACGTGACCGACCCCGCCGACCCGTCCGATCCGCGCGCGGCGATCGCCGACGTGACGGTCGCCGGCACGCCGTAGCCGCCGCGCACCCCGTAAGCTCCGGCCCATGTCAGTAGCCGCCATGAGGACCACCGAAGGCGTCATCATCTTCGAGCTGTTCGACGCCGACGCGCCGAAGACCGTCGCGAACTTCCGCAAGCTCGCGAGCGAGGGCTTCTACGACGGGCTGTCGTTTCATCGCATCATCAAGGACTTCATGGCGCAGGGCGGCTGTCCGGAGGGCACCGGCACCGGCGGCCCCGGCTACCAGTTCGAGGACGAGTTCAACGACCACAAGGTCGTCCGCGGCGCGCTTGCGATGGCGAACTCGGGGCCCAACACGAACGGCTCGCAGTTCTTCATCGTGACCGCCGACGAGGCGCCATGGCTGGACGGCAAGCACACGGTCTTCGGCCAGGTCGTCGAGGGCGAGGACGTGCTCGACCGCCTCAACAGCACGCCGACCAGCGGCGCCGACCGGCCGAAGGACGCGGTCCTCATCTCCTCGATCGAGCTCGGCGACTAGCGGCTCGCGCCGCGTCGCCGCCGCCAACGACAGCCCGGCGACGCACGGGTGGGTCTCCTCCAAGCCATCGTCCTGGGCATCGTGCAGGGCCTGACCGAGTTCCTGCCGATCTCGAGCAGCGGCCACCTGCGCATCGTGCCGGCACTGCTGGGCTGGAAGGATCCCGGTGCCGCGTTCACCGCGGTCATCCAGCTGGGCACGATGGCGGCCGTCGTGCTGTTCTTCCGCGCCGACCTGCTGCGCATCGCCCGCGCCTGGCTGGCGTCGCTGCGCGACCGCTCGCGGCGCGCCGACCTCGACGCGCGCCTGGGCTGGTACCTCATCCTCGCGACGATCCCGATCTCGATCCTCGGGCTCGCCTTCAAGGACAAGATCGAGAGCGGCGCCCGCGACCTGTACGTCATCGGCGCAGCGCTGATCGTGTTCGGGCTCGTGCTGCTGCTCGCCGAGCGGCTGTCGCGGCGCGATCGCGAGATCGCGCAGATCACGCGCCGTGACGCCGTCGTCGTCGGCTTCGCGCAGGCGCTCGCGCTGGTCCCGGGCGTGTCGCGCTCGGGCGCGACGATCAGCGCCGGCCTGCTGCTCGGCTTCGAGCGCGTCGCGGCCGCGCGCTTCTCGTTCCTGCTGTCGATCCCGGCCGTCGTCCTGAGCGGGCTGTTCGAGCTCAAGGGCGTCCTCGACGGCAGCGCCCACGGTGCCGCCGGCGCGGGCGCGACGGCGGTCGCGACGCTGCTGGCGTTCGTCACGGGCTACGCGTCGATCGCGCTGCTGCTGCGCTTCCTGACGACGCACACGACCGCGGTCTTCGTCGGCTACCGCGTCGTGCTCGGCGCGACCGTGCTGGCGCTCGCCGGCACGCACGCGATCTCGTAGCGCGGGCTACTTCTTGAAGCCCATGTCCTGGTACCTCGGGGTCTTGAAGCCGAAGGCGCCGACGTTGACGACGTTGTCGCTGACGGCGATGTTCTGCGGACGCTGGAACAGGACCAGGGAGTGGACCTCGTTCCAGATCAGCTTGTCCGCCTGGTTGGCGAGCTCGCGGCCCTTGGCGACGTCGACCTGCTCCTCGGCGCTGGACAGCAGCTTGTCGATCGCCGGCGACCCGATCCGCGCGAAGTTCTGCTGGACCTGCAGCTCGCCCTTGGCGTCCTTCTTCGGCTTGACGTAGATCGACTTGTTCGGCGAGATCGGAAACGCGTTGCCGATGAACGAGAACACGGTCAGGTCGAAGTTGCCGGGGATGATGTAGTCGTCGAAGAACGGGTCGCTGGGGACGGTCTTGATGACGATCTGGATGCCGACGTCCTTCGCCATCGCCTGCGCGAGCTCGGCCTCCTGGCGGCTGGCGGGGACGCCGCTGGGGATCACGAAGGTCAGCTTCAGCGGCTTGCCGGCCTTCTTGCGAAACGCGCCGCTCTGCTTCCAGCCGGCGCCGTCGAGCAGCGTCCTCGCCCGGGCCGGATCGAACTTCGCGAACTCGCCGGCATTGTCGACGTAGCCCTTCTGCGTGTTGACGAAGAAGTGGTTGTCCATCGTCACCGCCGGCCAGTTCAGCCCGGTCAGGTCGGACCTGGCGATGACCGCGCGGTTGATCGACAGCGCCAGCGCGCGGCGCACCTGGACGTCCTTGAGCACCGTGCTCGTGCCGTTGAGCGTGAACTGCCGGAAGTCTGGCCCGCCGGCGACGCGCACGCCTCCGCCCTGCGTGTTCGTCGCGCGCTTGACGAGGCTCGCGTCCGCGCCGATGTTCACGCGGTCGACCTCGCCGTTGGCGAACGCGTTGACCTGCGCCTCGAGCTCGGGCGAGTTGTAGGCGATCGCGTCGAGCTTCGCCGCCTTGCCCCACCACCTGGGGTCGCGCACGATCCGCAGCGACTGCGCCGACTTGTCGAGCTTGTCGACCTTGAACGGTCCCGCCGTGACCGGGATGTGGTCGAGGTAGGACGTGTTGAAGTGCTTGGGCGTGTCGTCGGCCTGCTTGGGATACAGCGGCGTGAAGAGGGACTGCCACTCGCCGAACGGGCGCGCGAACGTGATCACGACCTCGAACTGGTCGGCCCCCGCCTTGACGCTCGAGATGCGCTCGTAGCCGGTCGAGCTGCCGATGCTGTAGGCGCTGTCCTTGCCGCTGAGCGCCTTCGCTTGCGCGGCGAAGTCCTGCCACGTGATCGGCCGCCCGTCGGACCACTTGGCCTTCGGGTTGAGCTTCAGCGTGACGACCTGTGGTGAGGTCGACACGTCGAAGGACGCGACGTAGTCGGGGTTGGCGGTGACGGTCGTGTGCTCGTCGGCGACGAACAGGATCGGCAGCGTCGCGTAGACGACGTCGAAGGTGGCCTGCGTCTGCCCGTCGACCTGGTTGTAGTTCCACTGCGAGGAGAACTGGTCCAGCGGCCAGCGCATCGTGCCGCCGTCCTTGACCTGGTCGCGCGGCGTCGCAGCGATGTCGATCAGCTTCTGTGCTGTGGCCTTCTGCCCCGCAGACGGCGTGCTGCCCTCCTTCGCCCCGCCGCATGCTCCCACCGCCACGGCGAGCGCGACGAGGCTTGCGGTTACGGCGGCACGGCATCCGATGAACACGCGTTCTCCCAACTGTCGGTGCGACGCAGCGTTCCTCACACTACAGGCACGCGCTGGGCGTAGTGGCAGGCGGCGGCGTGGTCGCCGGCGACCTGGACGAGCTCGGGCTCGGCCTCCAGGCAGGCGCGCCGCCGCTCGTCGTCGAGCATCGCGAAGGTCTGGCAGCGGGTGCGAAAGCGACAGCCCGACGGGGGATCGACCGGGCTCGGCAGGTCACCGCGCAGCACGATCCGCACCCGCTCGCGCTCCTTGCGCGGGTCCGGGATCGGGATCGCCGACAGCAGCGCCTGCGTGTACGGGTGCGCCGGCGCGCCGTAGACGGCCTCGATCGCGCCGACCTCCACGATCCGCCCGAGGTACATCACCGCGACGCGGTCGGCGATCTGGCGCACGACCGACAGGTCGTGGGCGACGAACAGGTACGACAGGCCGAGCCGCACGCGCAGCTCGTCGAGCAGGTTGACGATGCCCGCCTGGATCGAGACGTCGAGCGCCGAGACGGGCTCGTCGAGCAGCAGCAGCCGCGGCTCCAGCGCGAGCGCGCGGGCGATCGCGATGCGCTGGCGCTGGCCGCCGGAGAACTGCTGCGGGTAGCGCGACGCATGCTCCGCGTCCAGGCCGACGAGCGCCAGCAGCTCGCGCACGCGCGCGCCGAGCCGGCTCTTGGGATGGCCGTGCGTGCGCAGCGGCTCGGCGATGATGTCGCCGGCGGGCATGCGCGGGTCCAGCGACGCGAGCGGGTCCTGGAAGACGACGCTGACGTCGCGGCGCAGCGTGCGGCGCGCGGCGGCGTCGAGGTCGGCGGTGTCGTGGCCGAGGACGACGACGCTGCCGCTCGAGGGAGCCGCGAGCTCGAGGACCTGCATGAGCGTCGTCGACTTGCCGCAGCCCGACTCGCCGACGAGGCCGAGCGTCTCGCCCTCGCGGATGTCGAAGCCGATCCCGTCGACGGCGCGCACGGTGCCGACGACACGCCGGAAGATCGCGCCCCTGTAGAGGGGGTAGTGGCGCTCGAGCCCGGCGATCCGCAGGACGACCGGGCGCTCGTCGCGCGGCAGGTCGGCGTGCGGCGCCGGGCCGATCACGGGGACGGGGAAGATCCGCTGCGGCGTCAGCCCGTCGCGCTCGACGTCGTCGCTGCGATGACACGCCGCGCGATGCCCGTCGCGGCCGACCGCGGCCAGCGGCGGCTCGGTCTGCAGGCAGAGCTTCACCGCCAGCGGGCAGCGCGGCGCGAACGGGCAGCCCGGTGGCATGTCGAGGAGCGACGGCGGCGAGCCCTCGATCGGCACGAGCGGCCGGCGCCCGGCCGCGTCGACGCGCGGGATCGCGCCCAGCAGCCCCATCGTGTAGGGCATGCGCGGCCGGTAGAAGACCTCGTCGACGGTGCCCGTCTCGACGATCCGCCCGGCGTACATGACGGCGACGGCGTCGGCGAAGCCTGCGACGACGCTGAGGTCGTGCGTGATCAGCACGATCGCGGCGCCGGTCAGCGCGCGCGCGCTGCGCAGCGCCTCGAGCACCTGCGCCTGGATCGTGACGTCGAGCGCCGTCGTCGGCTCGTCGGCGATGATGACGTCGGGGTCGTTGGCCATCGCCATCGCGATCATCACGCGCTGGCGCATGCCGCCGGAGAACTCGTGCGGGTAGGCCTTCGCGCGCTTGGCGGCCTGCGGGATGCCGACGGCCTCGAGCAGCTCGACGACGCGCCGCTGCGCCGCGTCCTTGGTGATGTCGTTGTGGACGAGCAGCGCCTCGGCGACCTGGTGGCCGATCGTGTAGACGGGCGTCAGCGCCGACAGTGGGTCCTGGAAGATCATCGAGATGCTGTTGCCGCGCAGACGCGAGAGCTGCTCGTCGCCGAGCCCCGCGAGCTGCTTCGCGCCGAGCTCGATCGAGCCGCCGACCCGCGCATTCGCGGGCAGCAGCCCCATCACCGCGAGCGCGGCGGCGGACTTCCCCGAGCCCGACTCGCCGACGATGCCGAGCACCTGCCCGCGCGCCAGCGCGTAGCTCATGCCGCGGACCGCGTGCACGTCGCCGCCGGCGGTGGCGAAGGTCACCGACAGGTCGGCGACCTCGAGCACGGCCGGGCTCACGGCGGCGGTCGTCACCGGCCGCGGGAGGTCGGGTCGATCGCGTCGCGCAGGCCGTCGCCGACGAGGTTGACCGCGAGCACGATCGCCACCAGCAGGCCGCCGGCGAACCAGAACAGCCACGGGAAGGTCACCGCCGAGTTCGTGCCGGCGGCGATCAGCGTGCCGAGCGACACGTCCGGCGGCTGGACGCCGAAGCCGAAGTACGACAGGCCCGTCTCGGCGACGATCGCCGCGCTGACCTGGATCGTCGCGTCGACGATCAGCAGCGAGGAGATGTTCGGCAGGATGTGGCGCATGATGATGCGCGGCGTCGAGACGCCCATGTAGCGCGCGGCGAGGACGTACTCGCGCTCGCGCAGCGAGATCGTCATGCCGCGCACGATGCGCGCGGTCACCATCCACAGGAAGGCGGCCAGCAGGCCGACGAACAGCAGCCACGTCTTGCCGCGAAAGCTCGGCGACAGGATCGCGACGATGAGAAACGCCGGGATCACGAGCAGCAGGTCGACGACCCACATCAGCACGCGGTCGACCCAGCCGCCGACGTAGCCCGCGAACGCGCCGACGAGCGCCGCGAGGCTCGTCGAGATCAGCGCGACCAGCAGGCCGATGATCAGCGACTTCTGCATGCCGCGCATCGTCCGCGCGAAGACGTCGGCACCGGTCTTCGTCGTCCCGAACCAGTGCGACGTCGACGGCGGCTGCTGGAAGGCGTTGTAGTCGAGCTCGGTGTAGCCCCACTGCCCGACGTGGGGGCCGGCGAAGGCGAGCAGGAACAGCAGCGCGATCGCGACGAGCCCGGCGAGCGCGAGCCGGCGCCGGACGAAGCGCCGGCCGATCAGCCCGAGCCGCGAGGCCGCGCGCGTCTCGTCCAGCGGCGCGCGGTCGCCCGCCCCGCCCTCGTGGCCGAGGACGACGTTCATCGCATCGCTCGGGACGGACATCAGTCGGTCGCTCGCGAGCGGCTCGCCATCAGTCGACCCTCACGCGCGGGTCCAGCAGCGCGTACGCGACGTCCGACAGCAGTCCGGCGATCAGCACGAGCAGCGCGGCGAAGCACGTGACCGCGGCGACCGCGTTGATGTCGCTCTCGGTGATCGAGTCGACGAACCACTCGCCCATGCCATGCCAGCCGAAGATCTTCTCCGTGAACGTCGCGCTGACGAGCAGCAACCCGAAGCTGTACACGAACAGCGTCGCCGAGGGGATCAGCGCCGTCCGCAGGGCGTGCTTGAAGAGCGCGTCGCGACGGCGCAGGCCCTTGGCCTGGGCGGTACGCACGTAGTCGCTGCCGAGGACGTCGAGCATCGCGCTGCGCTGGTAGCGGCTGATGATCGCCAGCTGCGCGAGGATCAGCGTGAACGTCGGCAGGACGAGGTGCTGCACGCGGTCGGCGAGGTGCGTGAAGAAGCCGCCCTGCAGGCCGGGCGAGACGTCGCCGGTGTACTCGAAGAACTTCGCGCCGATGGCGTTGTTGAAGCCGATCGCGACGACCTCCAGCAGCACCGCGAGGACGAACACCGGCGTCGACAGGACCGCGAACGACAGCAGCGTGATCGCGTGGTCGGAGACCTTGTACTGGCGCACCGCGCTCCATGCGCCGGCGAGCACGCCGAGCAGCCCGCCGACGATCGTGCCGATCAGCAGCAGCCGCAGGCTGACGGCGATCCGCCGGCCCATCTCCGCGTTGACCGAGCCGCCGTTCCACGTGCGACCGAAGTCGCCGTGCACGACGCCACCCGCCCACCTCCCGAAGCGCTGGAGGATCGGCGTCTTGTCGTTGATGTTGCGCGCGGTCAGCAGCGCGTCGGTGACCGCCGCCGGCGGCGGCGGGTTGCGCCCCTCGTAGTGCGAGCGCGGCTTCAGGCTGACGCCCGCGAGGACGTACGCGAGGCTCGTCGCGATCATCACGAGGATCAGCGAGTTGAGCAGCCGTCGCAGCAGGAACTTCGTCAAGGGCAGCTCATCGTGACAGGCGGCGGCGCGGGCGGGCGTCGCTGCCGGGCTTGCGCCCCGCGGGTTGCCGCGGCGGCGGCAGCGGCGCCGCGAGCCCAAGCGACGCCCTCTCGGCAGATGACGAGCGACCCCGCTGCTGGTCAGCGGTGGATGGTGTCGCCGTGCCAGTAACGACAGCGCGAGGAGCGACATCTCGTCAGTGACCGTGAAGCGAAACGGCACAATCGGCTTTATGTCCAGAACACAGCTATGTGTGACCGGTGGCACTCATACGTAATGCAAACATGGTGAGGATGCATGGATGCCTCCTCGCCCTCAGAACGTCGCGTCCTGTCCATGAACAGCATCCGGCATCAGTCACGAGCCGGCGGGCGCGCGAATCCTTTTCGCGTGAGCCACCACGCGACCGCGCCGCCCGGGATTCGGTCGTTCAACCAGCTCAAGACGCTCGAGCGAGACCGTCCGGTGGTGACGCTGTTCAGCGGAGGTCTCGACAGCACCTACCTCTTGCTGCGCCTTCGCGAACTGGGGTTCTCCTCGGTGCACGCGATGAGCGTCGACCTCGGCGACTGCGAGTCCAGCGACCACAAGCGCGCGCTCGCGCGGGCACTCGGTGTCGAGCTACATATCTTCGACCGGCGGGCGATCTTCGCGCGAGACTACGTCCTACCCGCGATCGCCGCACAGGCGGTCTACCTGGGAGTCCATCCGATCAGCTCCTCGCTGAGCCGGCCGCTCATCGCCAGCGCGGCGATAGAACTCGCCGACGCGCTCGCAGCGGACACGATCATCCACACCGCGAACCGCTCGCAGAACACGCTGCGCCGACTCAACGGGGCGCTCGGCCAACTCGGGTTCTCCGGAAGCTATGGCAGCCCGTACGACCTCGAACCCGTCGATCGCGCCCGCAAGATCGCCCTGCTCAGCGACGCAGGCGTGAACTGCCTCAGCGACCGCTCGGTAAGCGGCGACTCCAACCTGTGGTGTCGCGAGTTCGAATCGGGGCTGCTCGACGACCCGGAGAGCCATGCCTCACCCGAGGCGATGTACGCCTGGAGCGCCACGGTCCCCGCCGATGACTGTGTCGACATCGAAGTCGGCTTCGAGCGTGGCATCCCGGTTTGCGTCGACGGGATGCGCATGGCGCCGGTGGAGCTCATCGCCACGCTGAACTACGAGGTCGGCAGGCACGGCCTCGGTCGCTACACCGGGCTAGAGCACCTCGAAGGCGGACAGAAGGTGCTCGAGGTTCGCGAGATGCCGGCCGCCTGGCTGCTGCTCGGCTCGTTCCGCCACCTCGAGAGCGCCTGCGTCGACGCCGAGACGATCCGCGAGAAGCTGCACATCGAGCAGCTCTGGGTCCGCGAGGCCATCGAGGGCCGCTGGTTCGGTGGATTGCGTCGCGCCCTGCAGTGCTTCGTGGACTCGTGCGCCGCCCGGGTCTCCGGCTCGGTCACGTGGAGGCTCGCCAACGGCCGCGCGACAACCCGATCGATCGTCGCAGCGCATCCGCTCTACGTCACCAACCGCGAGAGCTGGGAGGCCGACTCCATCGCGGCCGAGTCCGGAGCCTTCCGCTCGCCATCAGTCACCAACCACCACGGGACAATTCATGCTCTTCACTAGCGAATGCGCCGTCACCACCGTCGACTCGCTCGCGCACCGCGGCTTCGCCTTCGTCGACCCCGACCCCATGCTCTCGCAAGGGTCCGGCTGGTCGCAGCTCGCGACGACCTGGGACGACCTGCGACTGGACACGTACATGGCCGACGGCGGAACGTATCGCTACCGGCGCTACGGGCGGCTCACGTTGAACAGCACCACCGGGGAGCTCACCCCCCTACCCGACAGCCCGTACCGCCAGGAGACCGACCACAACCCGCTCAACGGGGGGATCGACCGCCACTTCGCGCCGTTGACCGACGGCTTCGTCCGGAGCACGGTTCTGGCGCAGGTCCTTCGCGAAATGGGCGGCTGGTACTGCCAGCTGACCGGATGCGACAGCTGGGAGATCATGCTCCACCAGAATCGGATCATCGCGCGCACGGGTCAGCCCGGTCAGCCGGCGCCGGAAGGGCCGCATCGCGACGGCGTGACCTACATCGGCACCATGCTCGTCAATCGTCTCAACGTCGACGGCGGTGAGAGCAGGGTCCACGATGGCGACGGCAGAGTCGTGCACGCCCAGACCCTGAGCACGCCCGGCGACCTGCTCGTGGGCGACGACGTCCGCACCCTGCATTCGGTGACGCCCGTGGTGCCGGTGGACCCCGAACGGGAGGGACACCGCGACGTCCTGGTGATCGGCTTTACCGCGGCCAGCGTGTGAAGGCGTGCTGATCCAGCGCCGCTGGCTCGTTGACGGCGCGCTGCTGCTCGTCGCCGTCGTCTGGGGATCGAGCTACCTCACGGCCAAGGATCTCGTCACCACGCAGACGGTGCTCGCAGTGCTTGCCCTGCGATTCGGTCTGGGAACCGTCGGGGTCGCCCTGTTCGCCGGCGTGCGGCTCAAGGCGCAGGAGGTCAGGATCGGCGTCGTCTTGGGCGCGATCCTCAGCCTCGTGTTCGTATTCGAGACGTTCGGCGTCACGCGGACGTCGGCGACCAACGCGGGCCTCATCATCAGCCTCACGCTCGTCCTGACTCCACTCGTCGACCGCGCCTGCGTTCCACGGAGGTTCTACCTCGCGGCGATCTTGGCGATGCTTGGCGTGGCACTGCTCACGCAGGGGAACGGGCTCAGCACGCCCTCGCTCGGAGACCTCCTCATGCTGCTGGCGGCGGCGGCCCGAGCCGTCCACATCACGGCGATGCACCGCCTGTCCGCGGACAGGCCCATCGACTCGCGCAGGCTGACGCTGATCCAGCTCGGCACGGTCGCGCTCGTGTTCCTCGTCGCGAGCCTCTTTGTGGGCGACGGCGTCGCGGATACGGCGGGGGCGCTGACGGTCGGCGGGTGGATCGAGCTGGTCTACCTCGCTCTCGCGTGCACCGTGCTTGCGTTCTGTGTTCAGATGTGGGCCGTGCGCAGGACCTCGCCCGCCCGTGTCAGCCTGCTCCTCGGAACAGAGCCCATATGGGCGGCGGCGGTCGGCGTCGCGCTGGCCGGCGATCGGTTGACGACGGTCGGCGCCGCCGGCGCGGTGCTGATCTTCGCCGCTACCACATGGGGGCGGCGCCTGGAGGAGACGGCGCGCGAACAGCGGGCGCGCGGCACGACGCTGGACCCGCTTCCCGTCGTGGCGTGATCGGCGGCTCGCGACCCCCGAGCTAGCTCGCGCCGGATGAGCAGCGCTTGGCGGGTCCGGCCACCGACCCCAGCGAGCACCGCGAAGACCACGAGCGCCGCAGCATCAGCGATCACCGCGCGCGTAGGTGTGATCGACCGAGGTGGCTAAGGTGTCCCGAACCGTCGACTTCGAGGAGCAACGAGATGTCCAGCGTCGATACGACGGCCGCGAAGAGCGCCAACGGCCGCGGAGGCGGGGCCGAGATCCCCGTCGAGAACCCGGCCACGGGCAAGGTGATCGCGCACGTCGCCGATCTCGCCGCCGACCGCGTGGCCGAGCTCGCGCGCCGCGGCCGCGCCGCCCAGCCCGGCTGGCACGCGCTCGGCTTCGACGGCCGCGCGCGCGTGCTGCTGGCGATGCGCAAGTGGCTCATGGACAACGGTGAGCGCGTCGTCGAGACGATCGTCTCGGAGACCGGCAAGACGCACGAGGACGCGTGGATGATCGAGCTCGCCTACACCGGCGGCGCGCTGACGTACTGGGCGAAGAACGCCGAGCGCATGCTCGCCGACGAGGCGGTGGCGGTCAAGACGCTCGCGGTCACCGGCAAGAAGCTCGTCACGCGCTACGAGCCGCTCGGGCTCGTCGGCATCATCGGCCCCTGGAACTACCCGATCGTCAACTCCTTCGGCGACGCGATCCCCGCGCTGCTGGCGGGCAACAGCGTGCTCCTCAAGCCGTCGGAGTTCGCCCCGCTCACCTCGCTGCTGCTCGCCGAGGGCCTCGAGCACAGCGGCCTGCCGAGGGACGTCTTCCAGGTCGCGACCGGTCGTGGCGCGACCGGCGCGGCGGTCGTCGACGAGGTCGACATGGTGATGTTCACCGGCTCGACGGCGACAGGCAAGAAGGTCATGGCGCAGGCCGCGCAGACGCTGACGCCGGTATCGCTCGAGCTCGGCGGCAAGGACCCGATGATCGTGCTCGCCGACGCCGACGTCGAGCGTGCGGCGAACGTCGCCGTCTACTACTCGATGCTCAACGGCGGCCAGACCTGCATCTCGATCGAGCGCGTCTACGTCGAGGACGCGGTCTACGACGACTTCGTCGGGCGCGTCGTCGAGAAGGTCGGAGCGCTGCGCCAGGGCGCGTCGACCGGCGCCGGGACGGCCGAGGTCGGCGCGATGACGACGCCCGGCCAGCTGAAGATCGTGGAGCAGCACGTCGCGGACGCCGTCGCCAAGGGCGCGCGCGCACTGACCGGCGGCAGGCGCGCCGCCGGCCCGGGCCTGTTCTACGAGCCGACGGTGCTCGTCGACGTCGATCACTCGATGCAGGCGATGACCGAGGAGACCTTCGGCCCGACGCTGCCGATCATGCGCGTCGGGGACGCCGACGAGGCGATGCGCCTGGCCAACGACTCGCCGTACGGGCTCGGCGCGTCGATCTTCACCGGCGACGCCGCCCGCGGCCAAGAGCTCGCACGGCGGTTCGAGGCCGGCGCGGTGTGCGTCAACGACGCGCTCGTGAACTACCTCGCGGTCGAGCTGCCGATGGGCGGCTGGAAGGCGTCGGGGCTCGGCACGCGCCACGGCGCCGGCGGCATCCGCAAGTACACCAAGCAGCAGTCGCTGCTGACGACGCGCCTGGCGCTCAAGCGCGAGCCGTTCATGTTCCCCTACAAGACGAGGACCTCGAAGCTGCTGTTCCGCGGGATGCGGCTGATCTACGGCCGCGGCAAGCGCGGCTGACGCGTTCAGAAGTACGTCTCGAGCCGCTCCGCGCGGCGCATGTCGAGCGTGATGCAGTGAAAGCCGCCGCCGTACAGGCGCGAGTGCCTGAGCTCGACGGGGATCGGCGTGAGGCCCCGCAGCTCGAGCGCGCGGATCGTGTTGGTGCAGCGCGCGTTGATCAGCACCCGGTCGTCGCCGATCGCCAGCACGTTGGCGCTGATGTTCTCGCTCGCGAGCAGCAGCTCGCCGTCCTCGTAGACCGTCTCGTCGGTGTCGCAGACGCTGATCGTGTCCCAGCCGCGCAGCGCGAGCGGGAGGCGGTCGAGCTTGCCGTCGAGCGTGCGCGGGTTGACGAACAGCAGGCCGGGGCGCAGCGGCATCATCGTGGCGTCGATGTGGTCGGCCGCGACGCCGTCCACGACGTGGACGGTGAACCGCTCGCCGAGGTGACGCTGCAGCCAGCGCGCGCCGAGGCGGTGGTGCTCGGTCGAGACGTTGATGACGATGTCGGTGCCGAACCGCAGGCACTGCGCCGCGTCGAACATCATCTCGATCTCGTCGCCCCCTTCGCCGTCGCCACGATCGAACGACGCGTCGCGCATGAGCGGCCGCGGAGCGACCGTCCACTTCGCGCCGCCCCTGAAGTAGCCCTGGAACAGCTGCTTGAGCAGGTCGTTCTCGAAATAGCGGTGCCGGCAGAGCGGAGGCGTCTCGATGATGTCGTCCCCGACGACGAGCGTCTGGTCGCGGACGTTGTGCGCGAAGTGCGTCAGCGAGCTCCAGTCCGGGGTGGCGACCGGCGCGATCGCGGCGAGCCGCTGCGGGCGCTTCACGGTGACGCCCAACTGCTCGAGCACGACGACGAGCTGCTCGACGTCCTCGCGCCGTTCCTGCACCACCCGATCGACGTAGGGGCTGATCGTCTCCGGGCGCAGGCCCGGACCGTGCGCTGCCTGCCCGTCGACCACTCGTCCCTGCGGGAGGTTGGCGCCGTAGAACAGCCGGTAGGAGAGATCGGCGTCGCCCGGATCCTTCGGCACATAGCCGTTGTGGACCTCGCCGACGATGACCTCCTCGAGGCGCCCCCACTCCGTAAAGACGTTCACGACGGATGCGCTCATGGCCCACGGCCGACCATATCCGCGATCACTAGGGTTCACCATCCGGCGACGACGAAGGAGGCGGGCACAATGGCGGCGATCGCGCTCGCGCTGGCGTCCTCCGTCCTGTGGGGGCTTGCCGACTTCCTCGGCGGCGTCAAGAGCCGCAGCTTCTCCGTGCCCGTCGTGCTGGCCTGCATGTACCTCACGTCGCTGACCGCGCTCGCCGTGTTCGTCGGGGCGCGCGGCGAGGGCCCGCCCGACGCGGATGCGGTCGCCGCCGGGTTGGTATCGGGCATCTGCGGGATCGGCGCGCTGATCGCGTTCTACCGCGCCCTGGCGATCGGCACGATGAGCATCGTGGCCCCGATCGCCTCGACCGGCGTCGCGCTGCCGGTGATCGTCGGCCTGGCGACCGGCGACGACCCCGGGCTTGCGCGCTCGCTCGGGCTGGCGGCCGCTATCGCCGGGATCCTGCTCGCCTCGCGCGAGGCCACCGACCTGCCCGGCGAGCGGCGCCTGCAACGCCAGAGCGTGCTCCTCGCGATCGTCGCCGGCCTCGGAATCGGGACGTACCTCGTGCTCTCCGAGGTCTCCGCGCGCGGGGATGTCGGCTGGGCGCTGCTGCTGTCGCGGGTCGCCGCGACGCCGTTCGTCGTCGTGTTCGCGGTGCTCGCGCTGCGTCGCGGCGCGCGGCGCCCGGCGCCGCGCGCGCTGCTGGCGATAGCCGGCATCGGCCTGCTCGACCTCGCCGCGAACGCCTTCTACAACGTCTCGACGACGATCGGTGAGCTGTCGACGGTCGCCGTCGCGAGCTCCCTGTATCCCGTCACGACCGTGCTGCTGGCCGCCGCGCTGCTCGGCGAGCGCGTGCGCGGCACGCAGCGCCTCGGGGTCGTGCTCGCGCTGTGCGGCGTCGTGCTGATCTCGGCCGGGGCGTAGCGTGGCGGTGGCCGACGCCCGTGCGGGCACGGTCGACGCCGGGCTGGTCGGCGCGTGCGCGAGCTGCCTCGCGGCGAGCGCCGCGGCGCTGGCGGCCGCGCGGCTGTGGGCGCGGCGCAGCGGCTGAGTCGTCCCGGCGGACCTGTCAGCCTTCGCTCGCGATGCTCCCGCTCGCAGCGATCGTGCACGTGGCACCGCTTCAGGTCGCACCGGCGATCGCCTTCGGCGCGCTCTACGCCGTGCGCGCGCGGACGCTCGCCGGGCAGGGGCGTCCGGTTGCACAAGCGCGGCAGTGGTGCTGGTACGGCGGCATGGCGATCCTCGTCGTCGCGCTGATCTCGCCGCTCGGCGCGCTCGCCGACGACCTCTTCTACGCGCACATGGCCGAGCACCTGCTGATCGCCGACGTCGGCGCGCTGCTGCTGGTGCTCGGCCTCACCGGCCCGCTGCTGGCGCCGCTGCTGCGCGCGCCGGGGCTCGGCTGGATGCGCGCGCTCGCACATCCCGTGCCGGCGTTCGGTCTGTGGGCGGGCGACCTGCTGTTCTGGCACCTCGTCGGGCCGCACGAGGCGGCGGTGCGCCACGACGCGGTGCACGCGATCCAGCACATGCTGTTCGTCGGACTGGGGATCAACATGTGGATGGCGCTGCTGGGCCCGCTGCCAAAGCCGTCGTGGTTCGGCAACGCCGCGAAGCTCGGCTACATCGTCGCCGTGCGCCTGACGACGACCGTGCTCGCCAACGTCTTCGTCTGGACCGGCCACGCGTTCTTCGGCGTCTACGCGCCGGGCGAGCGCGCGCACGGCATCTCGCCGGCGTCCGACCAGGTCGTCGCCGGCTCGATCATGATGGTCGAGGGCTCGATCCTCACCCTGTGCCTGTTCTGCTGGCTGTTCCTGCGCAGCGCGCGCGAGGGCCAGGAGCGCCAGGAGCTGCTCGAGCTGGCGGCGGCCGGCGGCGTCGCGCTCGACGCGCGCCGCGCCGCGCGCGCGGTCGCGGCCGGGCGCGGCGGCGAGCTGCGGCGTCGCATCGAGGACGAGCGGTCGAGGCGGGTCAGTGGGTAATGTCATCGCCATGTCCACCCTCATGCAGAAGCTGACCGAGCTCGCCCACTCCCCGCAGGGCAAGAAGCTCGTCGACAAGGCACAGCAGTTCGCCAACGACCCGAAGACCAAGCAGCAGGTCGAGAAGGCGAAGACCAAGCTCGCCGAGATGCGCTCCGGTGGCAGCACCGGCACCGGCACCGGCGGGGCGCC
Organism: Solirubrobacteraceae bacterium; assembly: GCA_033855155.1. Classification (GTDB taxonomy): domain Bacteria; phylum Actinomycetota; class Thermoleophilia; order Solirubrobacterales; family Solirubrobacteraceae; genus CADCVQ01. The sequence goes on from JAWVGK010000391.1 coordinate 23,508, forward strand.
GACCGATCCGCACGACGGACCGCCGAAGGCGGCCTGAACGAGCTCAGCCGCGCCCGCTCGCGAGCGTCAGCTCGCGAGCGCGCTCGGCAAGCTCGACGACGCCGGAGCCGAAGCTGCGCACCCACGGGTCGTCGGTGCTGCCGGCGAGCGCGCGGCGCAGGTTGCCCTCCATGAAGATCGCCGCCTTCCACAGCGCGAGCGTGCGATACCAGCCGATGTCCGTCACCGACCGCCCGCTGGCGGCCTCGTAGCGCGCGACGAGTTGCTCGCGGGTGGGGAACCCCTCGCCGCGCGTGACGTCCGACAGCGCGAACATGCCCAGCGGCGGGTCGTCGCACTGCACCCACAGCGCGCACAGGTAGCCGACGTCGGCCAGCGGGTCGCCGACGGTCGCCATCTCCCAGTCGAGGATCGCGGCCAGCCGCACCGGCGCGCCGGGCGCGAAGATCGCGTTGCCGAGGCGGTAGTCGCCGTGCACGATCGTCGCCGGGCTCGAGCGCGGCAGGCGCTCGCGCAGCCACGCGCCGACCTGCTCGATCGCCGGGACGTCGCGCGTGCGGTGGTGCTCCCAGAGCCCGCCGAAGCGCCGCAGCTGGCGCTCGAGGTAGCCGCCGGGATCGCGCGAGAAGCCGTCCAGGCCGCACGCGCGCCAGTCGACCGCGTGGATCTCGACGAGCGCGTCGACGAGCTCCTCGGCGCAGCGTGCTCGCTGCGCCGGCGTGTCGAGCGCGGCCGGCAGCGCCGCCGTCACGACGTCGCCCGCGACGCGCTCCATGACGTAGAACGGCGCGCCGACGACCGCTTCGTCGGCGCAGACCGCGAGCACGCGCGGCACGCGCGCCTGCGTGCCCGCGAGCGCGCGCAGCAGGCGCGCCTCGCGCAGGACGTCGTGCGTGCTCGGCGCCAGCGGCCCGCGCGGCGGGCGGCGCAGCACGAGCTCGCAGCCGCCGGGGCGCCGCACGAGGTACGTGACGTTCGAGTGGCCCTCGCCGAGCCGGCTCCGACGCTCCGACCTGTCCACGTACGCCGGTGCCCGATGCGGTCGTAGGTAGGGACGCGAACGCGCGCTCCTGCAAGCGCCGCGTCCAGCGTAGCCATCAAGAGGTCACTATCTAGGCTAGCGATGCTGTCGAAGTTCACACTTCCAAGCTCGTCAGCCGCCAGGTGGGAGCGGTCGGGGTAGTAGTCGTCCATGCACAGAACTGTGGCCGCGCCCCGGAACCCCGCGGCGACCTCGGCGGCGAGACGCGACTTGCCAGCGCAGGTGCCACCCGCAATCGCGAGGCACACCGGGGCGCGCCGGCGACTCATCCGACTGAGACAGCCGCGGCTGAATTGCGCGCCCGTGTCAGGATCAGGTCCCCACCATCGGTCTCATCGTCCATCACGTTCTGTACCTCTTGCAGAAGGTCAGAGCATCGAGAATCCGAGAGGCGCGGATCGAAACAAGCGATCGACGTTCCCCAGCTGCTCATTCCCGCCCCTGCGACGCCGAGCTCTGACCGGAGCCTCCTTAGAATACGTCCGATTCCGACTACCTGAGCATCGATCTCGAATGCTTTCCAGCAATGGTCTTGCACGTCCCACAGACTACGACCAAAAGCCGAGAGGTTGCACTCTGCGACCGCGGGCAGCAGCCGCATAAGCAGGAGGTGCGTGAGGGACCGGACGTCGTCAAGGGGCACCGGGCATACTTCCGCGAAAAGGCTTGCCTCAAGCGGCCCGTGGATCTCCCTGCCGTGCGGCGTCAGGAGGAGTATCGGCCAGGCTGGAAATCTCATCCGCGACAGCAATGGTGGGATTCGCATCGTTGTAGAGAACGCGGACGGACGGTAGCCTGCGTCTGTCTGGTTCTTATCAGCAAAACTATGACCGCCATCCACAATAAGACCGCCGCGCTCAAATCCGTACATGCCAATTCCAGATGTTCCACCGCGTGCCGTGACGCGCCCAAGCGACTCAAGATCGAGATGCTTGTCGTAGACGGCGGTCGCTGCGGTAGCAACCGCAAGAAGGGTCTGGGTCTTGGCGCCGAGACCCGTATGGGGCATCGGGCAGGTGTCGATTCGCACCGCCCAGTCGCCTGTGTCGGTGACGTCACGAACGCGGTCCAGAACCTCGTGGACCTGGGGCTCAAACGCAGCTATCTGTGAGGTCGCCACCAATGACGACCATTGCACGTCGCGCGTAGGCGCCGCGGTGGCGGCCACTCTAACGGCAGGGTCCTCCAGCATGAATCCCACACCGCCATCGACGCGGTTGGACACAGTCCCGTGCATATCAATCAACGTAATGTGAAACCGCGCACCACCCGTGACGGTAACGGTCTTGTTAGTCATGCTCCTCCATACGCCAAGCGCCCAGGGCGGCCTACGGGACACTTGTGTTGGTAGCGGGCGCCAGTGTAGTCGACGGCGACGGTGCCGAGGACGAATCGTCGAGCCGCGCCGTGATGAACGCGCCCACGGCCCCGCCACCGAGAGCCGTGGCGATCGTCACGAGCAAGAGGACCCAGTATCGGCGGCTCTCCCGCAACGAGGACTGCCTGGCATCGGACTCCCGCCTGTATTTCGCCTCCGCGTCTTTGAACGCGCTCTCGAGCTCCTTGACATCCTCCTCGATCTCCGCCACTTGTCGCGTCATCCGCCCCGCCTCTGCGCGCACCTCTTCCATCGCGGTGCGAACCGACGTGGCGTCGGATACCAACTCCGAAACGCGGGCCGGGAGCGACGGCTGATCGTCAAGCCCGGCTGAGAGCAAGCGCCGATGCTCCGCCAGATGTGCGGTGATAACGTCGAATGGTGGGCCAAGCTCCGGTAGCTCATCGAGCTGCTTTGAGGTGGTCGTCGCGCCGGGTCGCCACGTCGGGTAGAGATGTACGTCGGGCCAGACGCTCGGTGGCTCCTCAGGTCCCGATTGCGAGTATGCCGGGGTCTCCTCCCACGCTTCGGGCAGCTCGTTGCGGGCCAACTCCAGCACGAGGAGTTTGGCGATTCGCTCCTGGCCGACCCGAAACGGTTGCGACGGGAAGTTCCGGAGGTTCTCGAGGGTCAGGGTCGTCGTGTGCTGGAAGCCCGGATCGATTGCCGTAGCTGGATGCGATACACCGCCCGCAAGCAGTCTCGCGCCGGCGATAATCAGGCCCCAGTAGATCGGCGCGCCTTTCGCATCAGCTAAGCAGAACTTCTCATTGATTTCGACATTTACCACCTCCCCGGGACCAAGCCTCAGTAGTCCATCGACTTCTCGATAAGTGGCCTCCCCGGCAGACACCGACTGCACGTGGCTTCCTAAGGTGAGATGATAAAACAAACCGTCGCAGTTCTGGCGACGAAAGTTGGCACGGATCACGAGGCCCTTGCCTGCTAGTTCCTCAATCTCGGCCGCGTTCACAATCCGCATGGTCTTTCCCTCCAAGTAGCCGTGGTAGCGCCGTCGCCGACGGCGGCGCTTGGCGTCTCGCCAGTGCGGTTCGACTTCAACCGCCAAGCGTGGAGTGGATGAAGCGATGCGCCCACGGGGCAATCGCCACCCGTCGCTTGCCAAGCGTTGAAGATGGCACTCGCGGTGGCGATCGCGGCCGGCTCCCCAAGTCCGGGGGTCGTCGCAATGTCGCGCTCGTCCCCAAGCAGCTCGACTTGAATAGCGGGGAGTGCGGAACTGCGAAGGAAAGTCACCGCCTGCGCCGCGTCGGCGCCGCCAACCAGCGCTGCGCTCGCAGCCATCGCGGCACCCCCATGGACCTGCGCTTCCGCTGCCTTGTGGTCGACGATGAGTCCGAGGTCGTGGACGGCCACCACGGCCTCGAGCGTGATCCCACCGGTTTGTCGGTCGACTTGAATTCTTACTACGTGGCCGCCGGCCGCATACACGGGATAGTGGATGCCGAGTTCCTCGGAGATCTCAGGGTCGTAACGTCCCATCCCGCCAAGGTCGCGCCCAAGCAAATCGCGTATCTGGTCAAGTGTTAGTACGTCGCGCCGTCCTGATGAGCCGCATAGCAATGTACCGGATGGCGTCCACTCAACCTCGTCCCAGGCACCGGCTACCCTGACCGCCTTCGCGGCACCATCCAGCAGGTCGCGGATGGCACGCACAACAGCGTTGCCGACGAAATGGACCGTCCGACTGGCAGACGTCTTCCCTGAATCCGGCAAACTAGTGGTATCACCACGGACCAGCTCGATGTCGCGCAACCCGATTCGGAACTCCCTCGCACAAATCGCGCGGAGAGCCTTGTGGCTTCCCTGGCCCATGTCGGACGTACTCGTGTACAGCCTCACCCGACCATGACCAACGTATTCGACGCGCGCGGCGGCTGGGTTCCGCTGACCGGTGTTGCCAATGCCGTACAGAAATAACGCAAGCCCGACGGCAGACGTCGCATCCCGTGTCTCTCGAGTGGCATCCGCCAGGAGGCGGTCGCGCGCCTCGGCGCACCGCTCCAGAGACCGCGCGATCTCAAGCGACGGTCCAACCGTCTGACCATTGCCAAGCTTCTGTCCTGGTCTTGCAACGTTACATCTTCTGAGCTTAATCGGATCTATTCCTGTTTGTCGCGCGAGCCTCTCGATGCTGTCCTCCAGCATCACCGTCAGGGGCCCGACACCAAAACCGCGGAACGCAGACGCAGGGCGGTCGTTGGTCCAGACCAAGGTGCCCTCGGCATATACGCTCCGTACGTGGTATGGGCCGGCAGCGTGCGCGAGGATGCGACGAAGCACTCCGCCACCATAGGAAGAGTATGCGCCCGCATCGACGCGGGTCGACAATCGCAACGCGACCAGCCGCCCATCCGGGTCGCACCCGAGCACGAGATCAGCTCCGATGCCATTGCTGTGCGGCCCAAACATACGATGCTCCGTAGGAGTTATCGCGATAGAGACGCTACTGCGGAGCACGAACGCGGCAAGGGCGGCGAGGCAAGGAAGCAGGGGATCCAGTAGTCCTCCGAACGAGCCCCCGGAGGGACCCCCGCGTATGGTCACCGCGTCCGGCTCACAAGCGAGCATGTCAGCGACCTGGTGACGCAGTTCAAACGGCGCGTGACACGCGGTCCACACCACCAGGTGGTCTCCTTTCCACGCGGAGACACACGAGTCCGGTCGCAAGTATGCGTGTCGCACGGGGGGGAAGTGATACCGCCCGCTAACCCAGTGCGCGGCAGATGCCATCGCCTCAGCAGTGGCACGAGAATTCCCTAGAGACTGCCGCGCCAGTGTGTGCGACTCCAGGTAGTCGCCACCCAGATCTTCCATCAGGACAGGGCGGTATGCGGCGGGCGCGGCGGTCGTGGCAACGCGCAGATCGCGGCGCGCCGACTGATCGGAAGATCCGTGTGGCACGGCCAGCAGTGCGAGAACCTGACCGCGATAGCGAATCTCGTGTCGTGGGAGCACGACCTCATCACGAGCAAGGGGCCCGATGAATCCCTCCCCGGGGATATCTCTCGCGGTGATCAAACGTGCGAGCGGCCGCGAATTGCCGAGCGTGAGCGATTCGAGGCGTCCCGCGGCAACATCGCTCCGCACCGGTATCACCGTCCATTTGGGGCGCGGCGGACACGTCTCCCCATCGACGTCAGCTGACGCCACAGCTAGGCGTTGTAGACGCGACCCGCGCGGTGGCTCTGGATCGCGAGGTCAACCGCGCCAAAGAGGGGGCTGGGAAGAGCGTCGAACCGGTACCAATCCCAATTCTCCACGCGGTCAGGCTCCGTGATACGCGGACTGCCGTCAAAGTCGGTGCACACGAACTCGACATCGACGTAATGCTTGCCGTAGCCAAGGAGGTTGCTGACACATAAGAACTTGAGCTCGCCCGCGGCAATCCCGGTCTCCTCCAGCACTTCACGACGGGCTGCTTCTTCGAGCGTCTCGCCAAACTCGACGTGTCCGCCGCACCAGCCGTAGGTAGACACCCCGTGAGCCCCTCGCCGCTTTCCGAGGAGCACTAGTCCAGCCGAGTCCAGCAACATCACGCCTACACCAACCTTTGGGCGTTCGCCTTCTGCTGTCTTCATGTGGTCGTCCCTTGCTCGTTAGCGCTACCAGACTGACGCGTCGGCGGGAGAGCCCAAGTCAACGCGGTCGAGCCACCAGCGCAGCTCTGCAGCAGCCACCCGGTCGCCATACGCCGTGGGCTCATCTGCCGTAGCGTAGCCCGTGTTGTATTCCATGTACACGTCGGACTGCCGATATACCGTCACATCGTCCATGGCTCCGATGCCGTAGCGCACCAACCAGAGTGGCGAATTAGGAAGGTCTCTTCCCGCCTCATCCAGCAGCTGCCGAACCGTGCGTGCCGTGACGTCCCGGTCTACCTCATGACCTATCAGGCGGGCTAGGGTGGCCGCCTCCACGATGATCACATCGACCCGTCGAATAATGATCAAAAGCTCAGCGTAGGTGATGAACCGGTCGAGGTCGTGGGGCACGAGGTCAATGCACACGAGACCGCCGCCGTCGTTAGTCACAGTGATCGCAGTGTCGACGGCGCCGCTTGATGACGACGTGAGCAGCGAGTAACCGTCTACGACCAACAGGTCTGACGCCGACAGTTGGGACCGATAAGCGAGTACGTCCCTCGGAGCCAGGAAATGGCTCGGGGCGGGCTGACTTGAGATGAGGACACGCGTCCCTTGCGACGAACCTGCCGACGGAGCGTCGCGAACGATGAGCACGACTCCGTTCGGCACATCAGGAATCTGGGTCAGGAGTGGTGTGACGCCGAGATCATGGAAATGGGCTTGTACGACCGACGAGTAGGCATCGCACCCGACAGCGGCGAGCACGTTGACGGCAGCAAAGTGCTCCACTGCGTAGCGGGCGAAGTTGGCAGCCGTGCCGGCTATCGAAAGTGCGATCGGCGCGAACTCGAAGTGGTCTGTGCTGACATCAGCAAAGCGAGTCGCAAGGCGGGATCGGACGTCGATACGCACGTCTCCCAACACGGTGACGGTATAAGCTCGTGGCTGCCTTTCCGTGGTAGCAAGGAGGTGAGTGGGCGAGGTGAGCATGGCACGGGAGGCTCGATCTGCGTCGCTAGACGCGGGCGCAGCTGGCAGCGACTGGCGAAGGATCGCCGCCCTTTATATCGTGTTTTGACGCTGCGCCCATATCATTCGGCCTTGGGAATACGCGCTGACCCATAGTGCTCTCCGGCCAAGCTACGACCAATCTCGATGCCGAAGATCACGCACATCGCGCGTATGCTCGAGCCAGTCGGTGCCAAGCTCGGCAACGACGACGAGCGTGAAAGGATCGCGGCGCTGAGGACGTCCCCCTCTGAAGAGAGCCGCAGGGTGGCTTCAGCGTCACGAGTTCCCGACGACCAGTCCAGAGCAGTAGACGCCGGGCACGTGCTTCCCGGAGCACCAGCCCCAGCGAGGTATGGGAGCGCTCGTCTGCCGCTCGCCGCGCTGTCACCGAGTCCGGGGCACTGTCAACGTGTATAGCGCACCGTCGACGAGTCTCGCCGATGACGATTGGTCGCGCTATGACTCGTGGAACGCAGCGATTGCTGAGGAGTTCTTCGGGGGCCGATGGGGTGGCCGGCCGGTGTATCTCGACCTGGAGGACGACGTCCTCGAGCGCGTCACGCGGACGGCCCAGGCGACCGGCCCCGATGAAGCGCCCGATCTGATCGCCGCCGTTCGTCCCACGCTACGACTGGGCGAGCATGGGTCGCTGTTCGGCGCACATGCCGCGAGGCTCAGGCGCTGGCGAATCCAGAACCGGCAGGGACCGCCGCCGGTGCTAGGCGTCCTCGCGCTGCTGTCACTCGTCGCCGAGCAGATGCACACCGACGCGAAGTTCTCGGCGTCGAACTACTACGGGCGCTTCGTACAGCTCCTCGGTGGCGACACCGCCGACGAGCCACTTCGTCAGAAGGTGGTTCGCGGGTTCGCCGATCAATCGCACATCCTCTGGCGTGCCCTCAACGAATGGCTGTCGGAGGATCCCGCCGTTCGCGGGATCCCAACCGCATACGCTTTCGACTTCCGAGTTCACGTGGGCGTACCGATGTCGCAGGCCTTGGTGCGCGAGCCAGACCGACGGCGCCTTCAGGAGCTGTTTCTCGATGCTCGCTTGCGCCCTGGCGAGCGGTTGAGCCACAGCGACATGTTGAGACTGCTCGGTCAGTGGATCCCTGCCTCCTCCGTGAGCCGGACTCTCAAGGTCCTATGCCTCCAGCCCGAGGTGCTCGAGCGAGTCGCCGAGGTCGCATGCGTCGAGCTTGAGGCGTGGGGCGGGCAGGTCGACGTCGCATCCCCGGTTGCCAGATCAGAGCTCGCGCTCATCGCTCATCTGCGCGCCGTGCCGAGGCGGCGACTGGACCTGTCACTTGCGGCCAAGCTCCCGCTTGGGACGCACGCCGACGAGCTCGTGCTGTCTGATGATAGTGGCCCCGCAGCCATCCACGCTCTGGAACACGCCGACGGGCGACTGGAGCTCGACCCCCCGGATGAGGCCGGATGGCGCGCGGTGCGAAACGCTCGAGATATCTCGATGCCGGACCTGCTGCTCGCGACGATGCACTTGTCCACCGTTACGGGCGCGGGGATCAGGAGGATTCCACGGCGGCTCATCCTCCTGGAACGTGACGAGACGATGCTTCGCTACGTCGAGGTCCCGCGAGCCCGGCTGGGCAACGAGTATCTGCTGCTCGCGATGGATGCCCTGCAAGGCGAGCTTGCGGCGGCGCTGGAGGAGGCCGCCCGTCCCGGGTATCGAGCGATTCGGCCCAAGTTCCTCCGGGGTTTACCGGAAGGGTGGATTGCGTACCTCGGTGTAGAGCTCATCGGGATCACCAGCAGCGATCGAGCAGACCTTGCGTCGCTCATCCCGGTCGCGTGGTCGCAGGTCAGCTTCTCTGGTGGCCTGAAGCTGCCTGGCCGCGCCAGCTGGCACCGGGACGATCCGCCGTCGCTGAACGCGACGTCGTTCGCAGGGGAGCCGGTTGATGCGGTGATCCATGCAGAGGCGGTCGACGCGAGTGCAGAAGACGACGCCACCGATGAGACCCTGCTTCTTGGGCTCGTCGATGGCGCGGATGTCTTCGATCTGTCTTCCCTCGGCTTGGACAACGGCAGCTACCGGGGCGCGCTTGTGACCGCCGGCGACGCGAGCGTGATCGGGTCGGCGCCGTTGCGCCTTTCGTCGGCCTCGGAATCGGACGGTTCGGCAGCGATGGGGGCCGGCACGCCCTTGGACAAGCCCGAGCTCGCACTTTTCGGAAGTTGGGGATCCGGTCTGACCCGTGGCGCCGATTGGCCGGAGACCGCGCCCGTCGATACAGCGCCAGGTTCCCTCCCGGCGAGGGGTCTGGTGTCACTCGCCCAACGAACGGTGGACGAGGAGCAGGACGACGAGCCTCCGCCAATTGCCCCGTCGCCGCAGCCGGCGAGCGTCGCGAACTGCCTGGAGACTGGCGCCCACTACTTCGTGCTTGACTCCCATGCCGGTCGCCGAGGTCTCGCCGACATGTTCGGCGGCGACTGCCGCTACTGCGGCTTGGAGAAGTTCTTCCCCGCTCGGCCGCGTCGGGGCAAGAAGGGTCAACGACGCGGAAGCGTCGGTGGACGCCGCGCCGCCCAGCTCCACGATGTCGTCCGAAGCCTTCAGAACGTCCCTCGGCGCAACGATCCCCAACGCATGGATCCAAACGTCCTGCTCGACGCGCTCTCGCTCATTGGCGGCTCCGATTGGGTGTGCTGCAAAGGATGGTAGGTCAGCACGACGATCGGCCTTGGGGCGCACTCGAGTGCGCCCGCACGCTCTCATGCCTCGGTCACCTGGACCTCAACATCGACCCACGGACCGTGCGTCCGACTCGGTGGTCGATCGCGCCAGCGACCATCGTGGTAACCGAGTCAGGTTCGTTCCTGGCCGGCTTCCGCTCCGACCGGCTGATCGCCGCGCTCACCGACCACGCAGTAGATCGAGGGCTACAGGTGACGCGAACGCCGGCGCCGAGTTCGCCGGATCGGATCTCGTTCACCCCGCTCGGCGGCGCTGATGCACTCCAACTCGCAGACGCGATCCGAACCGACAGCAACCTCGCGGTTGGTGTCTGCGTCGATCCCTCGAAGCACCTCCTGGAGTGGTTGCCGTCGCTTGAGAAGCTTCGGATGACGCTCCCGTTGGACGACTTCGTGATCCATGAAGGACTGGAGCGATTCGATGTGACTACCGGCCGTTGGGAGCCGGCGGGTACCTCTCGGGCCGAGGGTGCCTACCGCACCGCTCGCCTGCCGCGTCGCCACTGGCATCGGTCCAGCGGCGAGACGCGACGTAGCCTTGACCCACTGTCGAAATGGCTAGCCGCCGCGGATGTCCAACCGCTGCTCGCGTACGACCCCGAGACCCAGCAGCTCGCCTGCCACGTCGGCTGTCCTCTACCTGCCCTCCACGAGCGCGCCGCTGTCCTCGCTACCGGGTGGACACCGTCTCACGTCGGCTCACACATGATCTACGGAGGCATCAATGACCGGCTCGCCGCGGCGTTGGCCCGTAAGCTACGTGTTCCGGTGATCCATGGCTCAGCCTGACCCCCTGCAGCTGCAGCAGCAGCTGTCGGCGGCATACCTGCGGTACTACGACACGGCCTTCCGCCTGCGCGATCCACAGCTCCGAATCGAGCGGCGGAGGCTGCTGGAGCGTCCGGGCACGGTGTTCACGCAGCCTCTGATCGAGCCCGTGATCCCTTACCCCAGCAGCGTCTCCGTGCGGGATGCGTGCGCTGCGGCAGGCCTGCGGCCGGAGATCGCACCAACGCTGTCGCACATGCTCTTCCAGCAGGGCGAGGGCTTCGGGCTGCGCGAGCATCAAGCTGAAGCGCTGAGGATCTCGCTGTCCCCGCCCGACACCGACCGGCGCCACGTCGTCGTCACATCAGGCACCGGCTCGGGCAAGACCGAGTCGTTCCTGCTTCCGATCTTCGCGCGTCTGCTCTCGGAGGCGCTTGACGAGGGAGCCGAGCCAGCGCTGCGTCGCTGGTGGGATCGCGACGCCCCCGCAGGACGATGGCGGAGCGCGAGACCGGACGGAGGCCGCCCGCCCGCGATGCGAGCCATGATCCTGTACCCAACCAACGCGCTGGTCGAGGACCAGATCTCCCGGTTGCGGCGCGCCATCTCACTGGCTCCGCGCCAGGGCGGCGGACCTGCGCTGTACTTCGGTCGTTATACGGGGGCCACGATCGGGGGCGGGGAGCTCCCGACGACGATGAGCGACCCTCGTGTCCGGGAAGTCGCTCTGCAGCTCCGACTGATGGAGCGAGAGCGCAACGGGCTGGCCGGGGTCGACATCGAGGTAGCAGGGCAGTTCGCCGAACCCAGGGAGGGCGAACTGATCGTCCGATGGGACATGATCGTGACCCCGCCAGACGTGCTCGTGACGAACTACTCGATGCTCAACGTGATGTTGCTGCGCGATCGCGAGTCATCGCTCTTCGGTGCAACGCGCGACTGGCTCGCCGGGGATCCCAAGCGCGTCTTCACGCTCGTCGTCGACGAGTTGCACGGATACCGAGGGACGCAAGGCAGCGAGGTGGCGCTCGTCGTGCGCAACCTCCTACGACGCCTTGGGCTCTCCGGAGACAGCCCGCAGCTTCGGTGCATCGGAACGAGCGCATCGCTCGACGGCGAGGAGGGACTGGAGTTCCTCGAGCAGTTCTTCGGCGCACCGCGAGACAGCTTCCACGTCACCGCCGGTACACCAGAGCAGATCCCGGACGTCGACTTCACAGACCTCCAGCTCGATCGAGTGCCCCGGGACGGAGCGCCTCGCCTTGACCAGGTGGTTGCCGCCGCATGTCGCGACGCCGATGGCATCCGGGCACGAACGATCTCGCAAGTCCAGCGTCGACTCTTTGGGGACGGCGATCACAACCGCGAGTCGATGAGGCGAGTGCTCTCCCTCGTGGCTGAGCAGGGTGACAAATCGGGCCTGATCTCATTTCGATCGCACCACTTCGTCCGGATGATCCGCGGTTTTTGGGCGTGCTCCGATCCGGACTGCGAAGTCGCGGATCGGTCGGATCACCAGCCTAGGTCCGTCGGGCGCCTGTATTCGATCCCCACCGCCCGCTGCGAGTGCGGGGCACGGGTGCTCGAGCTCCTGTACTGCAACCAGTGTGGTGAGGTCTCGCTTGGGGGCTTCGTCGCGGTCCCCGACAGCGACGAGCCCCAAGACGGCGAGGGCTGGTACCTCAGTGCGCTTCCGAGCGTGCCGCGCGTCGCCGAGCAACTCGTGTTCCGCCGTGGTTGGGGTGAGTACATGTGGTATTGGCCCGGGGAGTGTCCAACTGACGTCAACCCGTGGCGACACTCGCTCGACGAAGGAGCGCTTCAGCTCCGGTTCGGGCCGGCAGAGCTCGATCCACGCACAGGCGTGCTCTCGCCGGCCCCGCGCCCACTCGCAACGGGGACGATGATGACGCTATCTCGCCGCCTCGCCGACCTTGCGCCGCGACGTGTGCCGGCCCTCCCCGAGCGGTGTCCGCGGTGCGACGCCGCGGGCTTCAACCGCGACCCACGCACCTTCTTCAGAGGGCTCGTCAGATCGCCGATCCGCGCACACACCACCGGCGTTGCACGTGTGAACCAGGTGTTGCTCGACAGGGTGGTCCGAAACGTCGCCGAGCGTCCCCAGGATGGTCGCACCATCGTGTTCACGGACAGCCGTGACGACGCTGCCGGGACGGCTGCTGGGGTCGAGACCAACCACTTCAGGGACCTCATCCGGCAGGTGGTGACGCAAGAGCTTGCCGTGGCCGACAGCCCTGCGACGATCATGCGCCGCGCTGCGCATGGCCAGGATCTGACATCCGATCAGCAGAGCCTGCTTCCGCTCTACAAAGGTGACGCTCCAGACGTCTGGAGCGCGATGCGGCTCGATGCTCGTGGACTAGCCGAACCCGACGATCTGTCGCTCATCGCGGCGTACATCGGCCAGCACGGGGGCGAGTCGAGACGCCTGCCCTGGGAGGTGCTGCGGCAGCGGGTGGAGCGCCGACTCGTGAGCCTGGGCGTCAACCCAGCGGGGTCAGCACCGTCCGCCGCGACGTTCGGCCCACACCCATGGTGGCTCCTTCATGCATCCCCTCATGGCCAGTGGACGCAGCTAGCGGCAGAGATCCGTGCCGACGGGCAAGCGGAGGCCCGGACGCGACTGGACAACCATCTCGCCGACGCGCTGTTCAACCGCGGAGGGCGGGACTTCGAATCGGTCGGCCTCGGTTGGTTTGAGCCCGCCCGCACGATCACCGGCCAACTGCCGTTACCGACCGGATCAGACTCGGAGACCATCCGCTCGACGATCCGTCTTCTTGCCCTCTCGGGCCGTTACCCAGGCACACGCTGGGACGCCACGGGACCCGGTCAGGCGCTCAGGCGATACCTCAAGGCGGTTGGTGCGCGTCACGACGTAGACCCAAAGACACTCGAGCAGTTGCTCGAGGATCTGCTCGCCGACGCACGCGTCACACGGGACTGGCAGCTGCGACTGGACGCGCTCGACATCGTCCTAGCGGCGCCGGGTCAGCATTGCTGGCGCTGCCCGCGCTGCTCGAGGATCCACTTGCACCCGAGTGCCGGCGCATGCACAACCAGCGGATGCAACGCTCAGCAGCTCATTGAGGGTCCGATCGACGCGGAGGTCGAGGACTACTACCAATGGCTCGCGCGCGAGCCACCGCGCCGGCTGCATGTTGAGGAGCTCACGGGCCAGACCAAACCGCTCAGCGAACAGCGCGCCCGCCAGCGACGCTTCAAGGGGGCCCTACTACCAGCGCCAGCCGAGTGCGAGCTCACCCAGTCGATCGATGTCCTGTCGGTCACCACCACGATGGAAGTCGGCGTCGACATCGGGACCTTGCGCGCCGTCGTGATGGCCAACATGCCGCCGCAGCGGTTCAACTACCAGCAGCGTGTGGGACGCGCCGGCCGCAAGGACCAGCCATGGTCCTTCAGCCTCACGCTCTGCCGCGATCGCGCCCACGACGACTACTTCTTCAACAACCCCGAGCTGATCACCGGCGACCGTCCTGCGCAGCCGTACCTGGATCTCGGTCGGCCCCAGATCGTCCGACGCGTCGTCGCAGCGGAAGCCCTTCGGCGAGCCTTTGGGGAGCTTCCCGAGGACCTGCGAAGCGCTGCGCGCGTACGAAGCGTCCACGGAGACTTCGGTCGGACGGCCGACTGGAAAGGCTCGTTTCGCGCGCCGGTCTCACGCTGGCTCGTCGAGAGCGACGAGATTCCCGCGATCGTCGACGCATTCACGGCGTACACGCCGCTCTCGAGCAGCGAAGTCGCGACGATCGAACCGTGGCTACGCGGCGAGCTCGTGTCTGAGGTCGACGACGTGGTCGCGAGCAGCCATTTCGGACAACCTGAGCTGAGCGAGCGTCTGGCAAATGCCGGGCTGCTACCGATGTTCGGCTTCCCGACGCGAGTCCGAAGCCTCTATCGACGGGCGCCGCGAAGTCGCGACGACGAAGCAGAGAGCACCGTGTCCGATCGCCGCCTCGACATGGCCATCTCGAGCTTCGCGCCGGGCGCCGAGGTCCTGCGCGACAAGCAGCTGCATCTGTGCGTGGGATTTGCGGCGTACGAGTTCGCTCGCGGACGTCCCACCCCCCGCGACCCCCTCGGTACCCCGATCACCCTCGTTCGCTGCCAGGAGTGCGACGCAATCGATGTCGGTGCGGTTGACGCCGCCGAGCCTTGCCCCGCGTGCGGTGGGAAGCGAACGCTCATGCCGATGTACGAGCCTCGCGGCTTTCGCACCGACTTCCGCCCGCGTGACTTCGACGATCAAGCGGAGCGCGGCCCATCAGGCAGCCTTCCACAGATCGCCTGGACGCCGGACGACGCCGAGCGCCAGCCAGTCCGGGGCGTCACGGTCGACAGGCGTAGCGGGACTCCGGTGTACGTCGTCAACGACAACGCCGGTGATCTCTACGAGATGCGTCGCTTCGACGGGACGGTCGTCGTCACTTCGCCGGAGCTCTACTCGGACACCCCTTCGTTACCAGTCGCGGTCTCGGAGCGCCCTCCGGATCTGGTTGGGGCCATCGGAGCGGTCAAGCCCACTGACGTCATGATCATCGAGCTCGATCGACTTCGTCGCGGCCAGGAGCGTGGCGCTCTCGCGGTGGACGCGCACCACGGAGGGTCACTTCCCGCGCTGTGGTCGTTCGCGGAGCTGCTGCGCATCTCCAGCGCGCTCGAGCTTGACGTGGATCCTCGCGAGCTCGTGGTGGGCTTACAGCCCTATGCGCTCAGCGACGGCAGAGGTTCCCGTCGCATCTTCGTCGCCGACCAGCTCGAGAACGGCGCGGGCTACTCGTACCGCCTGGGGCGCGCTGAGGTGCTGGGCCACGTCCTTGACCGCATCGTCGATCAGATCGGTCCCCGCTTCGAGGAGCACCCGCACGCTGCTGAGTGCGACAGCGCGTGTCCGCAATGCCTGCGCAACTACGAGAACCGTCGCCTGCATCCGTTGCTTGACTGGCGCCTGGGGCTCGACGTCGCTGAGCTCGCAGCCGACCGTCCTCTGCGGGTCGGGCGCTGGCTCGCCGAGTCAGAGCGCATCGCGCGGCATTTCGCCAAAGCGTTCGAACTGACATCGTTCATGGCAGGCTCGCTGGGCGCGATCGAAGACGACTACACGGGCCGCGTGGCGATTCTCGGCCACCCACTCTGGCCGGCGGAGGCCGAGGGTTTGGTCGATGAGCAGCGCGCTGCGAGGAGCGCGCTTGCGCCGGGCGTGACGGTGCTGATGTCCGACCTCTATACGGCTGTGCGATGGCCCGAGCGGATCGCCACCTGGCTGGCACGCCCTGCGACGTGACCTCGCAGCGCACGCGTCCAGGCGCTCGGGGACTGCTGATCTGCAGCTCGCACCGCGAGAGCCCGTATCACAACCAGGGTCCTTCCGGTTCAAGTCCGTGGTTAGACGGCATCGTCCTCATGCCGCCTTCGCGCGTCGGCGTCGCGGCGCCATCGACCGCGGTGCTGCAGAGACGCGCCGCAGGGGCAGGGGAGCGACGGGCGCGCCTTCGATCGACGCCTGCCGAGCCTGGAAAGCGTGTCCGACCGCGAGCGCGACATAACGGGCAAGACGGGGCGGCACGGCGTTGCCGATCTGCCGGAACTGGGCATTTCGAGACCCCTTCCACTCCCAGCCCTCGGGGAAGCTCTGGAGTTCGGCAGCCTCCTCGACAGTAATGCGCCGCAGCGGATGCGGACGCTTGAGGTGCGGCTGCCCCGCGGCGAGTCGGGTGTGGTGGCGGCAGACCCACGGAGTGACGAAGACGTCTGGGTGGGCAAGCCGGGCCGCGAGCTCCTTGCAATCAACGATCGGGGTGCCGTTGCCGCCCATCGACGCTGGCAACGTGCGTGCAACCGCGTCGAGTTCGAGGGGACGGCCAGAGCCGTTGAAGAGCAGACTCCCCTTGTACGGGCTCGGCCGCATCACGGCCTTCTTGGCCAGCACTACCCGGGCCGTGCAGCTTGAGTCGTTCCCCACCTCGCCGAAGGCCGGTAGTCGCTGTAGCGCCTCGAGCACAGTCAGCGGGCGAGCCGCCGTCATGGGCACCGGGAACAGCGGAGGACCGTCGCGCACTCCGACCAGGAACATGCGCTCGCGGGCTTGCGGGACCGTGTAGCTCGCCGCATTCAGGACCGCCGACCCTACGGTGTAGCCGAGTTGCGTGGCCCGCGCGATCAGCCCGTCGTACACGGGCTTCCACCGTGCGCTGGTCGCGAAGGCCTTCACGTTCTCCATGCAGAACACGGCTGGCTGGTACGCGCGCACCGCGTCCATGAACGCGTGTATGTGCTGTGAACGGGGATCCTGCGGGTCCATCAGCCCGATGACTGAGAAGCCCTGGCACGGTGGGCCGCCGATGATGACGTCCGGATTGAACTTGCCGGGGCGCGGGAGCTTCCTCAGCGCGGCAGGGAGGTCGCCGAGGACGATGTGATCACCGATGTTCGCCGCATACGTGTCGACTGCGGTCTGATTCGCTTCAACAGCGTAGGAGATCTGGAAGCCCGCGTCCATGAAGCCGCGGTCGAGCCCTCCCGCGCCCGAGTACAGCGAAAGTACCTGCAGTCCCTCGCCCGGACGTTCTCCCAACCACGGCCCGCACAGAGATTCCCAGTCGGGGGTCGGAACATCGGACACTGCTCGATTGTCGCCCGCGACGCGGACGCCATCTATGGCTGCGCGCGACACTAGCACCGCTCGGCGACGACTCGGGCGACGCGCTCCGCGACCGTCGCGGGATCCTCGTGCTCCCAAGCGCGCACCACGAGCCACCCTCGCGATGAGAGCTGGGCATTGGTGTCTGCGTCACGGGCGACGTTGTTGGCGAGCTTCGGCGACCAGTACGCAGCGTTCGACGCCGGCTGCGTCCCATGCTCCGGGCATGCGTGCCAGAAGCACCCATCGACGTACACCGCGACGCGTGACCGCGTGAAGACCAGATCCGGCCGCGTCCAGCGGCGACCGTCTAGCTTGATGGTGTAGCGCGTGCGGAACCGCAAGCCCCGGCGGTGGACCAGCGAACGGAGGGCCAACTCAGGCGTCGTGTCGCGGCTGCGGTTCCCGCGCATGACGCTCGACGTCGCCGTGGAGTTCGCAACAGGCCAGTTCGGGTCGCCCGGCTTCATGCCCGTCGCAGCTTCGCAGATAGTACGTATTCGAGAGGTCCTCGCGCCGCTCCGGCCGCGGCCGCTGCCTCACCGTTTGGACAGTCGTCTCATCAGGTCAGGAGACGATCGCGTCGACCTCGCCGCGCCAGCGGTCGTAGGACAGGAGCCAGTCGTCGTTGGCAAGCCCGCCGTCCTCACCGAGTCGTCGCACCGCTCCATCCCAAGCGCCGCGCTGCTTGAGCTGTTTTGGTCCCACCAAGAGCAGCGCCGTCTTGGGAATGCGTGAGCGGCGAGCGATCACTCGATCGACGATGTAACGGTGGAGGACGTCCGCCGCACTGAAAGCAGCTGCTACCTCGGCCGACGATGGGCGGTGGCCGCGATGAACCACGCGACCCCGTAGGTACGCCAGGTCATTCGACCAAGGTCCGACGGGTGGACGAGTGCGGTCCCAGGATCCACCGAGCAGCGCTGAGAAGTGACGCTTGATCCTGGCAGCGAGATCCAGACGCAGGGCTGGCGCGGCATCGGATGCGCCGTCGCCGCGCTCCCAGAGGCTAAGGGCGAACACGGCGTCCAACATGACCTCGACCGCGATCGACAGGCGCAGGATCGCGTCTTCGGGATGCGTCGTGATCCGGGCCTCCTCCGCAGCCAGAAGCCACTCCATCCACCGCATGAAGGGATGGCGTGCCTGCATGGCCCCGAGAGCTGTCTCGACGCCCGCAATGGCCTCCTCGTCAAGTTCGTCGGGCACAGGTCGATCACGGAGTTGGTTGTTCTCCAGCACGATGATCTGCGGCAGCCCCAACGTCTGCCCGGTGACCGCGTCGCGGCGGACGCACGGCACAATCGGCCATACGTCTCCCGGAGCCACCGGCGTCTGGGCTGCATCGCTCGCGATGATGGTCGCGCGGTCGGCATCACGCAGAGCGTCCAGTCCACGGGCAAGGGCGACCTCAAGATGTTGCTCGTCGTCGTGCGGCAGCGGCATCGTCAACTCGACGACGGTCTCGCGATGCTCGTCGGGACTGAACAGAGTTGCACCGGGTGGCCTCGCCGCTGTGGCAGCTCCGGTGCGCTCGTGCATCACCGCGTGGACGAGATCGAACGCCTCATCATCACGGCGCGCCGCAACCGCCCGCTGATGGAAGATGATCTGCACCCACCAGCGATCGGGAGGTCCGATCATCGGGGAATCGGTGCGGAGCGCGAACGGCGGCACCTCGATCTCAGACGCGCCGAGGACGGTCATCGCGGTGCCGTCCGGCCACGCAAGGGCACGAGGCAAGAGGACGAAGCACGTCAGGTGGACCATCCGACGCCTACTTTGGCGGCGAGGCCGTGGCGCGCGACCGACCGGCGCCGAGCGGTTCACCCAAGGCCGGTCGGTGTGAGCGCGTCGTATCCGGATTCACGGCACGACGCGCCGCTGCCAGCGCGCAAATCCGTCGTGGATGAAGCTCTCCTCCGCCAGCAACGGCTGCCACGGGTCGCCGATGTCCTCAAGCAGGCTCAGGAGGCGTACGCGCTCCACGATGAGATCGGTGTTCGAGCGCAGCTCGTCCCAGTGCTCGTAGCCGGGCTCCAGTGCGTGTGGGATCGCCAGCGCTGCGCTGAACACGCCCTCGCGAACGTCGAGCAGCCTTCCCCATTCCCCCGGCGCGATCTCACGCGCCTTGAGGATCAGGTCGGTATGCGTGCGCTTGAGCGTGCATTGGCACAGCACCACGGGGTGAGCCGCCCGGCGGTCGCCGAAGGGTCGCCAAGACGCCACGTCGAGCCCATGATCGTTGCGACTCGGCCGCGCGTTCGTCTCGTGCGTACCGATATGCATCATCCGGCCCAGCGAACGGATTCGTGCCCGCACCCCAGGCTCGTCGATGTCAGCGAAGACAACGGACTCCCCGGCGACGAATGCCCCCATGGCGGGGGCGGCAATGCGCTCGAACGCTCGGCCGGGCTGGAACCCGACCTGGTTGCTTCGGAAGCTTGGTGCAACGGAGCACAGGGCGAGGAACTTGTACAGCAGCTCTACCCCAGGCTCGACTGCTCGGCGATGAAGCCCGCGGAGACCGGTCGTGAACGGGTACAGCGCACCGGCGCGAACCGACCGGCGCTGGACCTCGGCGAGGATGTCGCTGACCGCTGTCTCGACTTGGTCGAGGTCCATGTCCGGATCGGCAAGCGCGACGACCCGCTGGATCTCGCTGTGCCGCAGCAGCGGCCGCGACTGCGCAAGGCACGCGAGCTCGAACCAGTCCGTGGCGATAGCGAGATCGCTCAGCATGGGACCGCTCACGGCGCGATTTCCTCCTCGCCCTCATCGCCGTCGTCGCCGAAGTCCACGTCGTCGCCCTCATCCTCGTCCACGAGCTCGAACTCCTGACCTCCCTCGGCGATGGCGTCCTCGGCAGCGACGACGCCGGCGTCGAGCTGGTCCAGTTGCTCCCGGATCGCCGCGATGGCCATCTGCACGGCTTCATCGTCGGCATGCTCCGCGTAGTCGGGGGCCGCTTGCTGTAGGCCCGTCAGTGCCTTTGCGAGCCCCTTGAGAACGAAGTCACGTCGTCCGCCGGCCGCCTCGAACGCGCGCTCGAGGTCGCGCTCGGTCTCGAGAATGCGAACACCGTCGTCCGTCTGGAGGGCGACGGACAGATCGTCGATCCTGCGCGTGTCCGTGAACAACCGGTCGGGTCCCCCGGGTTCGCCGTACAGAAACGACAGGAGCTTGGCCATCTGCTCGCTTGGCGCGTCATATGCCGTGTCTGATCCGGGCTGCATCACTGTGGGAGAGCGCGCCTCGATGTACTCGCGCACGCCTCTGGCGTTCATCGCGCGCTCCCAGCGGCCGAACTCCGCCTGCGCCTCGACGATCCGCACGCCTGCTTCCTCGGCTTGCTTCAGAGCGAGCCAATCGCGCAGACGCCGCTGGATCCGTCGCGGGTTCTCCCCGACCAGCTCACTGACCTGCTCGAAGTCGCGAGTGGGATCCTCCTCGAGGAGCTTGACCACGAACGCGGACTTCTCGAACGCGTCCCACTTCAGGATGCCGACGATGTGGCGGTATCCGATGATCGGAGCCGCCGCCTTGCGGTCGGGCACCTCTTGACACGGGATGGTCGCGAGGCGGGCGACGCGTTCCGGGTGAGTCTGCAACTGGGCTGCCATTCGATCCCACTCGGCACCAGCATCGACGGCCTCTCGCAGTTCTGGGTCGAGCAGCAGCTTCAGTGCGACGAGTCTTCGGTTGCCCTCGGCGACGACGTAGGCGCCATCCTCCGGGAAGACGATCAGCGGCTCGGTGGCGAAGAAGCCGAACTCCACGATCGATCGCCCGACCGGTTCGGGATCGAACCGGGCGAGCAGCGCCTCGACCATCGCCGGCTCGTCGAGCGGGCCGTCCTCGAGGGTGAACCGGTGAAGCCGGGGGTTCTCCGGGTCGAGGCGAAGATCCCCGAGCGCATGGTGGGTGATCGGCGTTTCTGCGAGCACATCAGTCATGCAGCCTCCGAGATCGGCGTGTTTGGCGGGAGGTTCCGTGCCGCGAGATTCGACGGAGCATCAGCCGGTGTCGTTGCCGCGGCGAGCAATCGAGTGTCGCGCGTGCAGGTCCCAGCGGGCACGGTCATATCAGTCAAGTCCCAGGACGTGGTGTAGGAGTTCGGCGCTCATCTCGTCGGTGACGACGTGGTGCTCACGCTGCGGCGAGCTCGGCGACCTCCTCTTCAGATCGGGAAGAGAGAGATCCATCGGACCGG
>JAWVGK010000392.1:0-4466 GCA_033855155.1 Solirubrobacteraceae bacterium
CCCCGCTTCTGGAGCTACGACTCGAGGTCCTCCGCCGCCAGCTGACGCGCCGCGCGGTCGATCACCGCGGGGCGCTTGCAGAAGGCGAAGCGCAGGTAGGGGCGCAGGCGCTCGGCGTCGGTGCTGAAGACCGCGGTGGGGATGGCGACGACGCCCGCCTTGTACGGCAGCTCGCGCGCGAACTCCGTCGCGTCGGTGCCGACGTCGGCGTTGGCGAAGTACGTCCCCTGCGGCGTGAGCACGGTCAGCCCGGCCTGCTTCAGACCCGCGCAGAGGTGGTCGCGCTTGGCCTCCAGCTCGAGTGAGAACTCGCGGTACCAGTGGTCGTCGAGCCGCAGCGCGGCGGCACCCGCGTGCTGGAACGGGGTCGCGCCCGCGAAGGTCAGGAACTGCTTGGCCGCGCGCACCGCGGCGACGATCGGTGCGGGGCCGCACGCCCAGCCGACCTTCCAGCCGGTGACGCTGAACGTCTTGCCCAAGGACGAGATCGTCAGCGTCCGCTCGGCCATCCCCGGCAGCGTCGCGAGCGGCACGTGCTCGCCGTCGAAGACGAGGTGCTCGTAGACCTCGTCGGTGACGGCGACGAGATCGTGCTCGACGCAGATCGCGGCGATCCCCGCGAGCTCGGCGGGCGTGAGCACGCGGCCGGTCGGGTTGTGCGGAGAGTTCAACAGCAGCATGCGCGCGCCGCGCGCTGCGGCGGCGAGCGCGTGGAGGTCGACGGCGAAGTCCGGCGGGCGCAGCGTCACGAGCCGGCGCTCGCCGTCGGCCATCGCGATCATCGCGCCGTAGGAGTCATAGAACGGCTCGAGCACGACGACCGCGTCGCCGGGCTCGACGAGGCCGAGCATCGTCGCGGCGATCGCCTCGGTCGCGCCGAACGTCACCTGGATGCCGTCGTCGGGGTCGAGCTCGATGGCGTAGCGGCGCAGCTGGTGGGCGGCGATCGCGGCGCGCAGCTCAGGCACGCCGCCGAGCGGCGCGTACTGATTGGCGCGTCCCGAGCGCAGCGCGGTCGCGGCCGCCTCGACGACCTCCGCGGGGCCGTCGGTGTCGGGAGAGCCCTGGCCGAGGTTCAGCGCGCCGCTGCGCGCGGCGAGCGCCGACATCTCGGTGAAGATCGTCGTGCCGAAGGGGCGCAGCCGGCGCGCGATCACGCGCGCAAGCCCGTCACTCCTCGCGGAAGCGCACGCAGATGCGGATGTCGTCGTCGCCGGCGGAGAACGCGAGCAGCTGCGCGCCCTCCTCCGCCACGGCGAGACGATCCTCGCGCGAGATCGGCGCGATCGGCGAGATCACGAGCGTCGAGACCTTCGGCGCGCGGATGACCTTCCACGTGCCGCGCACGAAGCCGTCGACGAGGAACGTCTTGTTCGCCGTCACGAGCCGGCGGTGCGCCTCGCTGACGATCCGCGATCGGTCGGCGTGCGCGAGCACCGCGTTGTCGCACTCCGGCAGGAAGCGCGGGGGAGCGGGCGTGTCGGGATCCGGCAGCGGGCCGTCGAGCACGTCGAGCAGCTCGCGGCCGTGCTCGTCGCGGAAGCTGCGCAGCTGCGGGCGCAGGCGCTCGATCGCGCAGCCCACGCCGCTGAGGCCCGACCACTTGCGCATGTCGTCGATCGTCGCCGGGCCGAACGCCGCGAGGTAGCGCAGCAGCAGCTCGTCGGGCTGGCCGCCCCGACCGAGCGGGCGCCCGAGCCAGCGCTCGGCGGTCGTCTGCACCGCGCGGCCGTTGCGCCCCCACAGGCCGCGCGGTGGCACCTGGACGAGCGGGGCGAGCGCCGCCAGCGCGTTGCCGAGGGCGTTCGGCTCGTGCCCGGGCCACTGCGCCGCGAGGCTGCGCCCGACGTCGCCGAGCGAGCGCGGCTGCTCGTCGACGAGCGCGCGGCCGAGCTTCACGAGGCGGTCGAGGTCGACGCCCTCCAGCGCCGTGCCGAACAGCGCGCGCATGCGCCGCTCCATCACCGGCTGCACGAGCGGGCGCAGCTTCAGGCAGTCGCGGGCGGTGACGACGTGCAGCGTCCAGCGCATGAGCGCGATCCGCACGACGAGGCGGCGGTCGATCATCTCGGCGAGCTCGTCGGGCTGGAAGTCTTGCAGCCGCGACCACAGCCCGTAGTACGGGCCGATCGGGTTCTGCGCCTGCAGGCCGACGAGGTGCTCGAGCGCGTCGCTCACGCGCAGCGACTGGCGCCGCAGCAAGAGCTGGCGTTCGAGGAGCGCGCGGTTGAGCGTGCGCGCGCACAGGACAGCCTCGGTCCCCACATCGGGGCCGGAGGTCCGGAGCGCCGCGACCACGGCGCCGTCGCTTGGCAGTACGTCGGCCATCGCGTGCGCGAAGCCTAGCGAAAGCTCGTGGCGACGGTCACTTAGTCAAACGAGCATCGCGTCCGGCGCACGATGCGCCGGGCGCCTATGGATCAGATCGTGACGCTCGCGCTGCAGACCTCGCCCGAGGGGCTCGTGGCCTCGACGCTGATCGTGTCGCGGCCGGCGCCGTCGCGCAGGTGCCGCTCGAGCGAGAACGACCCGCTGGGCGCCTTCGTCGTCTTCGTCGTGCGGACGGCGAGCCTGCCGTCGTGGCGCAGGCTGACGTCCCACGTCACGCCGCTGTGGTTCTGGTCGACCTCGAACTCTGCCTTCAGGCGGCCGTTGCGGCGCTTGAGCTCGAGCTTCGCGGTCGAGCTGGCGGTGCACGTCCCGGCGACGCGCCGCCCGCTGCGCGAGCGGCTCGACTTGCGCGCGGCGCCGCTGTCCTCGCCGGCGGACGGGTTGTCGTCGGTCGTGGGCGCGACCCGCTGGCCGCCGCGGTCGTCGCCGAGCGCCGGATCGTCGTCGGCGCCGTTGCGGGCGAGCGCGCTCGCAGGCGCGAGGGCCGCAAGGGCGAGGGCTAGGCTGAGGGTGATGCTGCGCGTGCTGTTCATGGCTGCCTCCGGTGCGGGGATGCGTCGTTGAGAGCACTGTCGGCGCCGGCCGGTCCGGATCTCAATGGGACTTAGGTCGCGGGGCCGCCGGGACCCCGCGCTCAGGGCCGCGCCGCGGATCGACGCGGCCGTCGCGCGCTTCATGCTCGGCAGCCTCGCGGCGATCGCGGTGATCGTCGTCGGCGGCTACTTCGCGCTGCGCAGCGCGGCGATCGGCGAGGCCGAGGACGAGACGCGCGACCGCGTCGTCGCGGAGGGGCGGCTCGTCGAGACCGCGGCGCTGAGCGACGGCGTCGTGCGCGGCGACCGCGCGGCGCTGCGGCGCGTCGACGACCTCGTCCAGGGCCAGATCCGCGGGGCGTCGATCGTGCGCGTGAAGCTGTGGTCCAAGGCCGGCACGATCCTGTATTCCGACGAGCCGGCGCTGATTGGGGCGCACTACGGCCTCGGCGACGACGAGCTCGCGCTGTTCGAGACGGGGGGCGCCGACGCCGAGCTCAGCGACCTCACCAAGCCCGAGAACCGCTTCGAGCGCGCGCAGGGGCAGCTGCTCGAGGCGCACGCGGTGATCCGCACCCCCGGCGGGACGCAGCTGTTGTTTGAGATCTACCAGCCCGTCAGCGCCGTCCGTGCGCGCGCTCGCTCGCTGCTCGGCGCGCTCGCGCCGCCGTTGCTCGGCGGCCTCGGCGTGCTCGTCCTGATCCAGCTGCCGCTGGCGTGGGCGATGGCGCGGCGGCTGCAACGCGGCCATCGCGACCGCGAGGCGCTGCTCGCCAGCGCCGTCGAGGCGTCGACGCAGGAGCGCCGGCGGATCGCCGCCGACCTGCACGACGGCGTCGTGCAGGACCTCGCGGGGGTGGCGTTCGGCCTCGCGCCGCTGGCCGCGGACGCCGAGCGCCGCGGCGACGAGGCGCAGGCGGGCGCGCTGCGGGGGGCGACCGAGACGCTGCGCCAGGGCGTGCGCGAGCTGCGCACGCTGCTCGTCGAGATCCATCCGCCGAACCTCGAGTCGGCGGGCCTGCGGGTCGCGCTGTCGGACCTGCTGAGCCCGCTGCAGGCGCGCGGGATCGCGACGTCGCTGGAGGTCGACGAGGCCGCGGACGGGGGCGCGGGCGACGACCCGCTCGTCTACCGCGTCGCGCGCGAGGCGATCCGCAACGCGCAGGCGCACGCGCAGCCGCGGACGGTGAGCGTCACCGTCACGCGCCCGTCGCCGGGCACGACGGGTGCGCCCGGTGCGACGCGGCTCGTCGTGCGCGACGACGGCTGCGGCTTCGCGGCGGGCGAGCGCGAGCGCCGCGGCGAGCAGGGCCATCTCGGGCTGACGCTGCTGGAGGCGATCGTCGCGCAGGCCGGCGGCACGCTTGCGATCCGCTCGGCGCCGGGCGAGGGGACGACCGTCGAGCTCGAGCTGCCCGCTCGCTGACCGCGACCAATGTCCCATTGCGCCGGGCGTCGCGCGCGACGATCTTGGTCGTGAGATGCCCCTGCGACCCTCACGTGCCGTGGCGCTCGCAGCCGCCGTGCTCGCGCTGCTCGCCG
>JAWVGK010000393.1:0-9431 GCA_033855155.1 Solirubrobacteraceae bacterium
TCGTCCACGGCCTCGGCGCGCACGCCGCGCCGACGGCGCCGGCGGCGGTGCGGGCGGCCTACGAGCGCGGCGAGACCGACGAGTTCGTCACGCCGACGGTCGTCGGCGCCGAGGGCGCGATCAGGCCCGGTGACTCGGTCGTCGCGTTCAACTTCCGTCCCGACAGAATGCGCGAGCTCAGCGCCGCGCTCGCGGCGCCCGAGTGCGCGGCGATCGATCGCCGCGGCGCGCCGCCGGTGGCGCGCTTCACGACGCTGACCGACTACGGCGGCGACGCCTCGTCGCATCCGATCGCGTTCGTCTCGCAGCGCCCGACGGTGACGCTGCCGAGCCTCGTCGCCGCCGTCGGCGGCCGCCAGCTGCACGTCGCCGAGACCGAGAAGTACCCGCACGTGACGTACTTCTTCGGCGGCGGCAAGGAGCAGCCCGAGGAGGGCGAGCGGCGCGAGCTCGTGCCCTCGCCGCGCGACGTGCCGACGTACGACTTCAAGCCGCAGATGAGCGCGCGCGAGGCCACCGATGCGTTCGTCGGCGCGTGGGCGCAGGAGCGCTTCCGCTTCGCGGTCATCAACTTCGCCAACCCCGACATGGTCGGCCACACGGGCGTCATCCCGGCGGCGGTGACGGCGATCGAGACCGTCGACGCGTGCCTCGCGCGGGTCGTCGAGGCCGTTCAGGGGACGGGCGGCGCGTGCATCGTGACCGCCGACCACGGCAACGCCGACCACATGCTCGAGCCCGACGGCTCGCCGAACACCGCCCACTCGCTGAACCCGGTGCCGATCGTGGTGACCGTCGAGGGCGCGGCGCTCGATCCCGCCGGCGGGATCCTCGCCGACGTCGCGCCGACGGCGCTCGAGCTGCTCGGCATCCCGCAGCCGCCGGAGATGACCGGCCGCTCGCTGCTCGTGCACGACCCGCCCACCGGGTGACCGCGCGCGCTCGACGAGGCGCGACGCTCGCGTGACGGTCGCCGGCGCCGTGCTGGCGCTGTTCGTCGGAGCCGTGCTGCAGTCGGCGACGGGTTTCGGCTTCGCGCTCGTGTCGGCGCCGATCCTGTTCGCGCTGCTCGGCCCGCGCGAGGCGGTGACCGCGGGCGCGATCGTCGCGATCCTGCTCAACGGCCTGACGCTCGCGACCGAGGGGCGCCGCCCGCAGGTGCTCGTGCGCGACGCGGTGGCGCTCGTCGCCTGGTCGCTGCCGGGCCTCGCGATCGGCGTGCTCGCGCTGCACGAGGTGCCACGCCGGCCGCTGTCGGTGGTCGTCGCGCTCGCGGTCCTCGCCGGCCTGGCGCTGCGCGTGCGCAGCCGGCGCAGTGCGGCGATCGCGCGGCCGCGCGGGTGGCACGTGCCCGTCGCCGGCCTGGCCGCCGGCGCGCTCGGCACCTCGACGTCGCTGAACGGGCCGCCGCTCGTGTTCTGCCTGCTCGCGCGGCCAGTGTCGCCGCGCCAGACGCGCGACACTCTCGCGGCGATCTTCCTCGCCGAGGCGGTGCTCGGCCTGCCGGCGCTGCTGTTGAGCTCGACGTTCACGATGCCGCGCGCGATCGTGGCGCTGCTGGTCGCGGGGCTCGCCGGCCAGCTGCTCGGCCGCCGCGCCTTCGGCTGGCTGCGGGGCGAGCGCTACGAGCGGGCGGTGCTCGCGGCGCTCGCGCTGACGGCGATCGTGGCGGTCGCGACGAGCATCGCGTAGCACGCGCCCGGCGCGCCGGCTCAGGAGCGCCGGCCCGTGCGGCGGATCGTCACCGGCGAGTTGAACTGCTCGTAACCCGAGGCGGTGGAGCCGGGGTCGGCGGCGCGGCTCACGCGCTGCGCGATCAACGCCAGCGCGCCGGATCGGCTGTGCGCGAGACGGCGGCGTGCCGCGCGGCTGAGCGTGATCCGCAGGCGGGCGACGCTCGCCTGGCCGCCGAGCACGAACGTCGCGGTCGAGCTGGCCGGCCGGCCCCGGCCGTCGACGAGCCGGAACGTGCTGCGCGAGCTGAGCGCGTTGTCGGGGTTCGGGAATCGCACGCGGTAGACGAGCGGCACAGTCCCGCTGCGGGCGCGCGCGCCCATGTCGAGCGTGAGCTCGGGGCCGGCCGAGACGCCGACGCGGATCCTCTCGCAGTCGACGGCGACCGTGTCGTCGGCGTCGGCCGTCACGACGTCGTCGCCGGCGCCGCACGTCACCGCGTCGGGGCCGTCGCGGCCGGCCGGGGCATCGCCGCCGCGCAGGGTGGCGTCGATCGCGTCGTCGCCGGCGCCGCTGTCCAGGACGTCGGCGCCGCCGGCCCCGGCAAGGGAGTTGGCGGCGTCGTCGCCGACGATGACGTCCGGTCCGGGACTGCCGCTCACGCCGCTCATGCGGACGTCGTCGCCCTCGCCGGCGGCGCCGTCGTTGGGGGTTGCGTCGAGCGTGACGTGGACGCCGGCCGCGTCGTGGTCGTCGTAGCCGGCGACGGCGCAACAGCCGGGGCTGGACGCCATGAGGTCGGCGCCCGCGCCGCCGACGAAGTACGCGCCCGCGGACGGGCCCGTGACGAGCCTGTCGTCGCCGTCGCCCCCGTCGAAGCGGACGAGCCCGTTCGCGGTGCTCTCCACGCTGTCGTCGCCGGGACCTGCGCTCAGGCGGAGCACGCCGGCGTGCGTGTCCGTTCCCGGGATCCAGCGGATGATCGCGCGGTCGTCGCCGTCGCCCAGCTCGACGCCGACACCGCCACCGTCGGTATCGCGCGGGTCGCCGTCGGGGTCACACAGCGCCTGGCCCGGCGGCAGCGGAGCGCACCACGATCCCGCGCCGACGGGCGCCCCGGCGTCGCTGAACCGCGCCCATCCACCGGAGCCGGCGTCGAGGGTCAGAACGTTGCGCTCGCCGGCGGCCGCCGTGAACTGGGCCGGGCGCCCCGACGCCATCCCGGCCTGCGCCGCGTCCGCGCCGCCGACCGCGGCGAGCGCCGCGAGAGCGAGGACAGCGGCCGGGCGCCATGCGTGGCACATGGGCCGATCATAAGTGGTACTTGTGTGAACCGGTTTTTGGGTATTCGGTCAGGAGACGAGGTTTCTTGACCAGGCAGTCCCCCGACGTGGGGGCCCTGGCACGGAAGGCAGGGACACGATGCGTCGGGTGCTGGTCAGATCATGCGCAGTTGCGATCGTCGCGCTCGTGGGCGCAATGCCGGTGTCGTCGTCGGCGGCGACGTTCACGCACTACGGGCCCCCGAACGCCGCGGCGTGGGCGCTGAGCGGGCACTCGGTATCGGGCGGCACGGGGACGTTGCCAAGCGACTACCCGGCTGCGGCGCCGTGGAGCCTGCCCGCCGGCGACTACTGCACGGCGTACAAGTTCGCTCAGCCGAGCGCCCCTACGACGAGCGCGCCGCTGCTGACCGCGAGCACCACCGATCTCGGGAGCATGACCGGCTTCGATCCCGGGCTGCCGCGCGAGGCATACCAGGTGCGCCACAACGCGCAGACGGATTCGTCGACGTGCCAGGCCAAGGGCGCGACATGGGGCTTCTGGGCCAACGCCGACACCGCGAACAACTACTGCTCGAACTGGTGCGGCGTCCGCCACGACTACTCGACCGGCCAGGCGACGGGCACGCGGCCGTGGTCCAACGGCTACGGCTCGAACGCGAAGCTCGTGATGACGGCCACGCGGCACGTTCAGACCTACTCCGGGGACCTCGGCTGGTCGTACATCTGCGCGATGCTCCACGACACGACGAGCAAACAGCGCCTGGAGTACTGCTTGCGCGTGTGGCGGTCGTGGAGCGGGGCCGCGTACGACGCCCCGATCGTCTTCTACGACCCGTACATCCCCCCGAGCGGCGCCGGGTTCACGGCGGTCGTGACCGATCTGACCGTCGCCGGTACGCGCTACGCGCAGAACTGGGGTGGCGCGACGACCGTCCTGGGCACCCAGCCGTCCGTGCAGACCTACACCGGGGCGATCACGCGCAGTCATCTGGTCAATGCGGTCACCGACGCGAACGCGGCGATCAAGGCGGCGAACCTCGGGACGTGCCTCGGCCTGCTCAACGGCATCCGCTGCTACTCCACGGACCCGGACAAGTACGCCCTGTTCGGCGTCGAGGACGGCCTGGAGATGCTGGGCAGCGGAACGTCGCGTTTCGGCGGTCACTCCGTCGGGCTGCGCGTCTACACCGACTACTGACCGCTGCTCCGTCTCCGCGGGTCCGGGTCCGGGATCCTGGCCGCAAGCCGGGCCCGGAGCACTCGCTCCGGACCGGTCCTGCGGAGGCTGCGCGACTACCAGGTGCCGACGTTCACGTGGTTGATGTAGACCTCGGCCCAGACGCCACTGGCGCCGCCGCCGACGAGCTCGCTTGCGCGGGCGGCGAAGCTCGGGCACGTAGCGCCGAAGGGACCGGCGTAGCGACGGCAGATGGCCTCGGCGGCGCCGCCGGCGACATCGCCGGCGCTGATCTTCACCCACGCATGGTCTCCGTCGAAGCCGCCCTCGAACGCCTCGGCGGACTGGGGTCCGACGCTTGCCAGGAGTCCGTCCCCGCTCGAGTGCGACGGGACCGCTGCGATGGCGGCGAAGATCGCCGCCGCTGCCGCATCGCTACGACGAGGTGGCGGATGTCGAGCGTCTTGCCTAGAGCATGCATCTTGGAGCTCCTTCCGTCGGAGTGAACATGAGCCGCTCAGGAGCGACCCCCTCGTCTTCGGGTGGCCGCTGCCGGCTCTGCTCTTAGGACTGGCCGCGCGGTGACGGCGCCAAACGCCCTGCAAATCACGTGGTCCGATGCGGACCGCAGGTGGTCCGAGGCGGACCACGTGCGGTGCACGGCGTCACCGGGACGGATTCGCGGGTAGGGCCATGGTCATGCCTCCTGGACGCACAAAGCCACGCGCTCACCACGAGTTCGCCCAGCAGCTCGACCTTGCACGGCGCGAGGAGGGGCTGAGTGCCAGGGACCTCGCCGAGGCCTTGTCGTGCGACCCGCGAAGCGTCCGCCGATACCTGACGGGCGAGAGGCGTCCGAGCCGCGATGTCGTCGAGCACTGGGAGCTGGCGTGTCACCTGGAGCACGGCACGCTGACCGCGCTGCGCGACGGGTCAGCGGCAGTCTCGCAGGAGCAGGACGAACGGCGGCCGCGGTCAGGCATGTCGCGATCGCTGCTCCTGTCGGTTGCAGCCGCGGTCGCGCTGCTCGTCGCCCTCGCGCTGTTGGTGGTGCTACGTCCGTTCTCGCAACCGGGCGGGGCCGTCACGAGGGAGCATGCGCGGGCGTCGGACATCGAACACCACTTCAAGCGTTCCTACACGGGCCCGGTGTGGTTTCGCGTCATCCCGACCGCCGCGCACGCCGGCCAGGATCATCGTGTGAGGTTGCGGTGGGGGCCGCTCGAGAACACCTTCACGATCAGGCGCCTGGCGTCTCGCCCGGGGACGCTGCAACTGGACAAGACCCGTCCTGACGACGTCACCCTCCTCGTGAAGGTCGATCCCCCGGCGGGAGTCGATTTTGGCGAGGGCCAGCCGCCCGCTGGGGCACGGAAGATTCCGACCAGGTGGACGCATCGGACCTCGGGGTAGGTCCGGTCGGCCGGGTCTCGTCGGCTCCGGGCGGGTGAAGATCCGACAGATCGACATGCGTATCTGCATGTGCGATGCGCGGGCACGTCGCGACGAGCCCGAGTTCGCCGGCCACCGCCGCGCGTGTGTAAGCCAGCGCACAGATGCCGCGACGGTCATCCGCTAGCGTCGTTCGGGAGCGACCGCGAGACCCGAAAGGCACGATCCCATGCGCCCCGACTACGCCACAATCGAGGAGCTCCCCGCGTCCTCGTCCGAGCAGCCGATCGACTTCGAGCACGCCGAGGTCGTCACGCTGGAGAGCTTTCCCCCGCAGTTCGTGCTCGTCGTATCCGGCACGAAGCCGTTTCTGAACATGGAGGTGACGCTGCGGCCGGTCGACTTCATCCGGCAGCCGGAGTACTGGACCATCGACGTCATCGGGCGACTGCCCGACGGCATCGGCCTGCCTGCGCTGGCGCCCTATACGGCGGCGCTGCGTCTGGGGGCGAAGATCGGCACCAAGGGCGTCGAGGTCGTCGGTGCGACGCGGCGCCAGCAGATCGACATAGAGCGCCTGCCCGCCGGAGAGGCCGTCAAGATCGTCTTCAGCCGCGATGACCGCCCCGTCGACGGCCAGCTGCTCGAGCTGACGATCGCCTCGGACGACGGCGCCGAGTTCAACGCGATCCTGCACACCGCGTTCGTCGACCGCATCGCCGGCCGCGAGGTCGAGAAGACGGAGGAGCTCGCATCCGGTCTGCGCGGCACGATCGCCGACGACGAGGTACGCCTCGCGCGCGACGACCGCCCGGCGGACGGCGTGCTGAAGGAGCTCGTCGTGGTCCGCAACGCCGAGGGCACGTTCGACGCGACGCTGCGCACGGCGTCCTTCGACCGGATCGACGGGACCCCGACCGACGAGACCGTCGAGATCGGCAGCGGCTTGACGCGTAGCTGACCGCATCCAGCTGAGCGCCTCGACGGGCGAGACTGCGTGGCCGCCCAGCTCCAACCCGCGGCGGGGTCGGCGCGCGGTCGCAGCGCACTCGACGAGACAAGCTCAGGTTGAGCTCGGGACGACGATCACGCCGATGTCGCCGTACGGGATGCGCTTGCGGCGCACTACGCCGGCGACGTTGCCGAGTAGCTCGGTGACCTTCGTCATGACCCCGTACTTGGCGAGCACGCGCTCACGGATCATGTCGAACTCGTGACCCGCGACGATTCGAGCCGTCGCCTCGAGCACGACGGCGTTGGCCTTCACGCGCCCCCGGCCGTCGCAGGGCGTCACGGTGACCCGCGACGTATGGGCCAAGCGCTTGGCCTTGCCCGAGCCCGAACTCGTCCAGAACCCGACCTGCTCATCCTCGAGGCCGACGACCCACACCGGCGTCGCAACCGGAGTCCCATCACGACGAAAGGTCGTCAGCAGCATGTACTTCTCGTCGCGCAGCACGATGACGAGAGCGTATCGCGCCTGACGCGCCCTCCGCGGTGGACGACACCCACGAACCGCCGTCAATCCGGCTGACACGATCGCGTTCTCGAGCGACGGTGGCATCGGGAACGGGACTGGTATCCGAGCTTGCGGCAACGCGGCAGGCGATCCGATCTCTCGCGCCGCGGCGTGGTTACGTCACGGCCCGCCCGTCTGGCGAGTCGTCGCGGCCCTCCATGCCCTGTCGACGTCGGAATGCGCGAGGCTCGACGGGTAGGGTGGGCGCCGCCAGACCTGGAAGCCGACCGCGCCGTAGTGCTCGCGCAGGTACGCCACGAGGTCGCCGCGATGCGCCGCGCAGGCATAGCGCGGCGGCCCGAAGAGCCCGCGGCCGTGGAAGATGAGCCAGCGCCCGGGCAGCGCGTCCTGATATTCGCCGAGGGTGGTCTGACGCATCGCGGTCACGAGGCTGATCTGCGTCAGTGGGTCCGGTTGCTCGTCGCAGTACTGACAGCGGAAGCGGAGGCTGACCGGCATCACCCCTGCATTTCGCACCCGATGCGAACCCGGATCGTCGTGGGAGATGTTGGCGCCGGCGGAGTCTCTCGACCTTGCGCCCGATGTGTGATCGACCGCACTCATGGTCGGCTGACGAGCGGCCGATAGGGGCCGAGGGCAGCGCACCGCAGCACGCTGGCGCCGTGCCCGCCGAGTGCTCTTCGGCGGACGCAGCCTCCGTCGCGGTGCGATGCGCACGAGCTACCCATGGCAGCAGCGCCGCGTCCAGCGACGGTGACGTGCTCAGGCCGAAGGAGAGGATCACACAGCATGTATCCGAGTCTTGCCGAGCCGTCCGACCGTCTGGCAACCGCAGCGCGGGGTGGCCCTCGTGACCTGACGCCATCCGCGCCGGCCGACGACAGCTTCACCGTTTCGAGCGCGCGGACAGAACTCGAGTGGGAGGAAGGCCTGCGGTTCTGCGGCGAGGTCTACGAACGGACCTACGCCACAGGATGGCTCGCGCGCCCTGACGTGCTGTTCGTCGCTCGCGACGCTGGCGGTCCCGTCGCCACGGGAGGCCTCGAGCTCGGACGGCTACGTCCATGCATCGACGTCGAACGCTTCTACCTCTTGTCACCGCGTATGCAGACGTTCGTCGACGCGAACCGCGACCGCATCGCCGAGTTCGGGGGCTTCGCGAGTTCCGGACGTACCGACCGACGCGCAACGCGGGCCGTCCTGCAGGCGGTTGTGCGGCACTGCCAGCAGGAGGGCGTCGAGTATCTGTTCGCGTGCGCGCGACCGTCGGTCATCCGCCACGTCGGGGTTCTCGGGGTGCCGTTCGAGGTGCTCGACGTCCCCTCGACGAGGCGGGGATACGGTCCTGCAAGGGCCTGACTGCCGCTCCGGTGAACCTGTTCTTGGGCGCGGATCCCGCGCGACTGTATGTCGTGCTGATCTCCTCCCTCGAATGGTGATCGAGCAGTCCCCGAGACGTGCAAGGTCCTGAGTGCGGGTCGTCGCCGCGCAAGTGATCGATCCATACCGAGTGTCGACCAGGATCACCGGTCGTCGGGGCGTCGCCGCGCAATCGGCGTCAGCGCGGGCTCGGTTCCGCCAAGGCGCGCGAGGCGCCGCGCGCTCTCGCGCTCGATCAAGGCGTGAAGCCCTTCGCGCACGAGCAGGGTCTTCTCCTTCATCCCTGTAAGGCGCTGCGCCTCGGCGAGCAGCTCATCATCGAGTACCAGCGTGGTTCTCACCTTCCGCCACCTTCCTCATGCATGGAGTGCCGCATCGCATGATGACATGATCGATGCCGCTGGCTAACGCCCTCCGGCGGCCTGCACGAGCAGGGCGATCTGGACGCGGTTGTCGACGTCGAGCTTGTCGAGCAGGCGCGAGACGTGCGCCTTGACGGTCGCCACGGAGAGGTGCAGCGCGGCCGCGATCTCGGCGTTGGCCTGGCCACGACCGACGGCGAGGGCGACGTCGCGCTCGCGCGGGCTGAGCGTCGCGAGGCGGTCGCGCGCGTGCTCGACGCGGGCGCCGGCGTCGTGATCGCCGGCCACGAGCGAGATGAGCCGGCGGGTGACCGCGGGGGAGAGCATCCCGTCGCCGGCGTGGACGAGCTCGATCGCGCGCACGATCTCCGCCGGCGGGGTGTCCTTCAGCAGGAAGCCGGCGGCGCCGGCCTGCAGCGCGCGCAGGACGAGCTCGTCGGCGTCGAAGGTCGTCAGCACGAGGACCGCGGGCGGGTCGGGCTGCGCGGCGAGCAGGCGCGTGGCCGCGATGCCGTCGACGTGCGCCATGCGGATGTCCATCAGGACGACGTCGGGCCGGTGGCGGTCGACCTCGCCGAGCACGTGACGGCCGTCGTCGGCCTCGGCCACCACCTCGAGGCTCGCCGCGCCGGCGAGCATCATCCGCAGGCCGGAGCGCACGAGCGGGTCGTCGTCGACGA